>NZ_JBFUFQ010000090.1:0-22274 GCF_056403355.1 Rhizobacter sp. P2_H3
TTCTTAGCATCGCGCGACGTGCCCGGGCTGTTGGGGCCTTTCCAATCGACCCCAGGAGCCACTCATGGCATGTCTCTCTGCCAAGCGTCAGGCCGTAGCGCGCACGCAGTGGCTGTCGCTCGCGCTGCTGACGACAGCTCAGTGCTTCTGGATCAGCTTGATTGCCAGCCAGCAGAACGTCGTGCTGATCCTTCTCGTCTTCTTCGGAGCGCTGTTCGCTGCGAGGAAAACTGCGCGGCGCCGAGACACCGCACTGCGCGGATGGAAGTGTTGGGCAACCGGAGCCGTCACCGGCTATGTCGCGATGGTGCTGGCCATCGCGGTCTGCGAGTTGGCGCTGCGCGGCGCCTCATTCTTCGAGCGAAACTTTGTGCCGAATCTGTATTTCTTTCCGAGCCTCTCGCTGGGGTGGCTGTATGGCGGAATACTTTTCGGACTGACCGTTCCCAAGCCAGTTGCAACAGCTTCGTGAGCAGAGAATCCGTCGCTTGGCGTCTTGCTCTGGTGGCTGCATTGATTGCAGGGAGCCATTGGCTGTGGCGCACGCTCCAGATCGATTCCTGCCTGGACAACGGCGGGCGCTGGAACTACCCGCAATCGGCCTGCGAGTCCGCTTGAACGGTTGCGGGCCCGCCTGGGCGCTCAGCGCTCCACCACCCCGCCATTCACGAACACCTTCAGCTCCCCCGGCGCGAACGCCCGCCACGCCTCGTCCGCCGTCAGCGGCTCGGTGACGACCACCGCCACCCGATCCGCCGTCGTCGTCAGCTCGGCGAAGTCGACGCTCATGTCCTCGTCCTGCAACCGCGCCTTGCGGAACGGGTGCTCGCGCACCAGCCAGCTCAGCTTCGTCGAGCAGTGCGCCCACAGCGCCTGGCCATTGCTCAGCATGAAATTGAAGCTGCCGTGCGCCGCGACGCGCGGCACCAGCTCGGCCAGCGTGGCCGTCAGCTCGCCGACCGGCGGCAGGTCCGCATGCGCCTTCGAGAGCTCCTGCATCAGCCAGCAGAACGCGCGCTCGCTGTCGGTGCTGCCCACCGGGCGGAACGCCGCGTGCAGCCGCGGCTGGTAGTCCTTCAGGTCGCCGTTGTGCGCGAACACCCAGTAGCGGCCCCACAGCTCGCGCACGAACGGGTGCGTGTTCTCCAGCGCGACCACGCCCTGGGTCGCCTTGCGGATGTGCGCGATGACGTTGTGGCTGCGGATCGGGTAGTGCCGGATCATCTCGGCCACCGGCGACAGCCGCGCGCTCTGCGCATCGACGAACAGCCGTGTGCCTGCGCCTTCGAAGAACGCGATGCCGAAACCGTCCTTGTGTTCCTCGGCACGGGTCGAGAACCCGGTGAAGCTGAACATCAGGTCGGTCGGCGTGTTGGCATTCATGCCCAGCAGCTGGCACATCGCTCCACCCTCTATTCCAGGAACAGGCGCTTGACGCCCTTCAGGCTCAGCAGGGTACCCGGATTGCTGGTCTCGTTCAGCACGCCGCTCATCCGCTCGCGCAGCCGCGCACTGCGCTGCGCGCGCCAGATCACCAGGTCGGCCAGCCACGGGTGGGCGTTGATGCCGTTCGCCCGCTCATACAGCGCGAAGCGCGGCTGCAGCGCACGCAACGCCGCTTCGTAGCGGCTGCGCACCGCGTCGTCGTCGGCGTGCCGGCCGGCCAGCACGGCCTCGGCCGCCAGCAGGCCGGTCTCCATCGCCTTGCCGATGCCCTCGCCGGTGAACGAGTAGGTGCTGCCGGCCGCCTCGCCGGTCACCAGCAGGCCCGGGCGCGAGAACGCCGCGCCCTGCAGCGTGCAGCGCAGCGGCGCTCCCTTCAGCGGGCCCTGCAGCTCGCCGCCGGCCAGCAGCGCGCGGGCCGGCTCGTAGAACTCACAGAAGCTCGCGAACATCTGCCGCAGGTTCACGTCGAGCTTGTTGTGGCGGCCGTCGGCGCCGCTGCGGTGGCTGTTCGCCACGCCCACGCCGACGTTGAACACGCCGTCGCGGCATGGAAAGATCCAGCCGTAGCCGGGGCGCAGCCGGCGGTCCCACACCACGTCGAGCGCACGCAGCCGGTCTGCCATCGCCGGGTTGCGGATGTAGGTGCGCATCGCGATGCCGCTGGGCGTCTGGCGCTCGCACACGCCGGCGGCGATCAGCGCCTGCGGCACCGCGCCGGTGGCCAGCAGCACCCAGCGGGCGTGGATCTCGCGCTTCGCCTCGCCATGGCTCAGCGTCGCCCCGCTCACGCGGCCGGCCGCATCGTGCCGCAAGGCCTCGAAGTGGGCCGGGGCGAACATCTTCGCGCCGGCCCGCACCGCGGCGCGGCACAGGATCTGGTCGAGCTCGCGGCGCGGCAGCACCGCCAGCGTGCCGGGCACGTCGACCCGTCCGCCGCGCGGGCCGATGCAGCCGACGTGCCGCGCCGGCTGGGCCTGCGCCATCACCTCGTCGAGCACACCCAGCCGCGCGAGCGCCGCATGCGCATCGGGGATCAGCCCGTCGCCGCAGACCTTGTCGCGCGGAAAGCGGTGCTGGTCGACCAGCACGGTGTCGACGCCGGCGCGTGCCAGCCATTGCGCCGCCGCACTGCCGGCCGGGCCGGCCCCGACGACAAGCACCTCGCAACGTTCAGGCAGGTCGGTCAGGGGCGTGTTCTGGGTCGGCAGCGGCATCGGTCAGCTTGCGGGCTCGGGGAAGCCCGCAAGGATACCCGCGCCCTGCCCGCCTCCGACGCGGTCAGGCGCTCTGGATGTTCTCCGGCGTGAACGGCATCTTGCGCAGCCGCTTGCCCGTGGCCGCGAACACCGCGTTGCCCACCGCCGGCCCGATCAGCGCCGTTGCCGGCTCGCCGATCCCGCCCGGCTTCTCGGTGCTCGGCACCAGCGTGATGTCGATCACCGGCGATTCGTTCAGCCGCAGCAGCCGGTACTGGTGGAAGTTGGTCTGCTGCACCCGGCCCTTCTCGAGCGTGATCTCGCCGAACAGCGCCGCCGTCAGCCCGAACACGATGCTCGACTGGATCTGCGCCTCCACCGTGTCGGGGTTGACCATGCGCCCGAGATCGGCCGCCACCGTCACCTTGTGCACCTGCACCTCGCCGTTGGCGACCGAGATCTCCGCCACCTGGGCCATGTAGGTGTCGTAGCCCTCCATCAGCGCGATGCCGCGGAAGCGCCCGGCCGGCGCCGCGCGGCCCCAGCCGCCGCGGTCGGCCGCGATCTTCAGCACGTTGGCGAAGCGCGGCTGGCCGCCCAGCAGCGACAGCCGGTAGGCGAGCGGGTCCTGCCCCGCCGCGACCGCCAGCTCGTCGATGAAGGTTTCGTTCGCGAACGCATTCAGCGCATGGCTGACCGAGCGCCAGTAGCCGACGCGCAGCCCCGCGTCATGCTTGACGATGTCGTGCCGCGAGGCCGGCACCGCGTAGCCGGCGACCGCCGCCTCGGTCATCAGCGGGTCCTGCACATCGGCCGGCAGGCCGAACACGCGGCCGGTGATCGATTGCGAACTCATCCGGAAGGTCATCGCGGTCGGCTTGCCGTCGGGCCCGATCGCCGCGGCCAGCCGGTGCACCGATTGCGGCCGGTAGAAATCGTGCGTCATGTCGTCTTCGCGCGTCCACAGCAGCTTCACCGGCTTGTTGACCGCCTTCGAGATCTGCGCGGCCTGGATGATGAAGTCGATGTCGATGCGCCGCCCGAACCCGCCGCCAAGGAAGGTGGTGCGCAGGCTCACGTTCTCCGGCGGCACGCCGACCACCTTGGCCACGGTGGCGGCCGCGGCGTCCTGCCACTGCGTCGGGCCGATCAGGTCGACCCGGTTGTCATGCACGTGCGCGGTGAAGTTCATCGGCTCGAGCGGCGAATGCGACAGCAGCGGCATCGTGTACTCGGCGCGGATCACCTTGCTTGCCTTCGCGATCTCGGCATCCGCATCCCCCACCGCCTTCAGCGGCAGCACCTTGCCGGACGTGAGCCCGCCGCGCGTGCTCTCCAGCATCGAGGTGTGGGTCAGCGCCGCGCCGGGGCCTTCGTCCCAGACGACGGTCAGGCCCTCGCGCGCCGTCTTCGCATGCCACCAGGTGTCCGCCACGATCGCGACACCATCGGGGATCTGCACCACGTCGATCACGCCGGGCATCGTCTTCGCCTTGGCCGCGTCGAAGCTCTTCACCGTGCCGCCGATCACCGGGCACTGCTCGAGCGACGCGTAGACCATGCCGGGCAGCTTCACGTCGATGCCGAATTCGGCGGTGCCGTTCACCTTGGACGGCGTGTCCAGCCGGCGCGTCGGCTTGCCGACGATCTTGAAATCCTTCGGGTCCTTCAGCACCACCTTGTCGGGCACCGGCAGCTTCGAGGCCGCGGCGGCCAGCTGGCCATAGGTGGCCTTCCTGCCCTTCGGGCCGATCACCCGGCCGTTCTCGGCGCGCAGCTGCGATTCCGGGATGTTCCATTTTTGAGCAGCGGCGCTGATCAGCATCATGCGCACCTGGGCGCCGGCGATGCGCAGCTTCTCCCAGCCGTCGCGCACCGAGCTCGAGCCGCCGGTGAGCTGCGGGCCGCCGAGCAGCGCGTTGCCGTAGAGCTTCTGGTTCGGCGGCGCGATCGACACCTTGATCGCGCGGATGTCGACGTTCAGCTCCTCGGCGATCAGCATCGGCATCGAGGTGTAGACGCCCTGCCCCATCTCGGAGCGGGCCGACAGCAGCGTGATGGTGTTGTCGTCGGCGATGTGCACCCAGGCGTTCGGCGTGTACAGCATGCCGGCCGCGTTGGCGTCGGAGACGGCACCGGGCAGCGCGACGCCCAGCATCAGGCCGCCGCTGGTCAGCGCCGAGCTCTGCAGGAAACCGCGCCGTGTGAGACTTGTCATCTTGGTCATGGCGGTCTCCTCAGGCCTTGTGCTGCAGGTCCGCGGCCGCGCTCTTGATCGCGGCGCGGATGCGTGGGTAGGTGCCGCAGCGGCAGATGTTGCCGCTCATCGCGGCGTCGATCTCGGCATCGCTCGGGTTCTTGTTCTGCTTCAGCAGCGCGGCCGCGCTCATCAGCTGGCCGGACTGGCAGTAGCCGCACTGCGGCACGTCGTGCTTGATCCACGCCACCTGCAACGGGTGGGTGTTGTTGCGCGACAGGCTCTCCACCGTCGCGACCGACTTGCCGGCGACGGCCGACACCGGCGTCTGGCACGAGCGCACCGGCTGGCCGTCCAGGTGCACGGTGCAGGCACCGCACAGCGCCATGCCGCAGCCGTACTTGGTGCCGGTCAGGCCGATCTCGTCGCGGATCACCCACAGCAGCGGGGTGTCGGGCTCGGCCTTCACGTCGACCGACTTGCCGTTGATCTTGAAGCGTGTGCTCACGGGTTGTCTCCTGGGGTTCCTGTGCAAGAAACCCAGGATCGCGCTCGGCGCGCCCACTGTCTGCCCGAGGGAAACCCGAAGGCCGGATCAGTCCTTCGCGGGCGCCATCCGCCACGCCGCGATCACCGCCAGTGCGCTGATCGCCCCCAGCAACCCGAAGGTCTCGTGGAAGGCCCGCAGCGGCGCCTCGGCATGCACGCCGAGCCGCCACTGCAGCACGATCCCGACGATGCTGATGCCCACCGCCCCGCCGAGCTGGCGCAGGAAGTTGATCGTGCTCGAGCCGTGCGAGATCAGCTCGCTCGGCAGCCCGCGCATCGCGCCGAGGTTCAGCGACGGCAGCACCAGCCCGAGCCCGATGCGCCCGACCACCGCCCACAGCGTGATCAGCCACAGCGCGGTGGCGAAGCCCACCGTCAGCATCAGCCAGAACGACGCCGCCAGCAGCAGCACGCCGGCCGCCACGACGCGGCTCACCGGCAGCCGGTCGGCCAGCCGGCCGGCCAGCGGGATGGTGATCGCGAGCACGATGCCCGCCGGCAGCAGCACCGCGCCGGCCTGCGACGGCGGCAGCTTCAGCGCGATCTGCATGAAGACCGGCACCAGGTAGGTGGAGCCGAACAGCGCCATGCCGTAGATGAAGGCGACCCAGCCGCCCATCGAGAACGAGCGGAAGTTGAACAGCCCGAGCCGCATGATCGGGTTGTCGCTGCGCCGCTGGCGCGCGACGAACACGACACCCGCGCCCATGGCGACCGCCAGCAGCACGACCGCCGTCAGGTGTGTCGCGTCATGCAGGTGCACGAGCCCGTTCAGCAGCGCGAGCACCGCCACCGTCAGCAGCGCGAGGCCCCCCACGTCGAGCTTGCGGTCGTGCTGGTTGACGTGCGCACCACCCGGCGAGCTGTGCGGCAGGTAGCGCGCGGCCATCGCGAGCGCGACCAGGCAGAACGGCACCACCACGAAGAAGATCGAGCGCCAGCCGAAGGCCTCGACCAGCACGCCGCCGATGCTCGGCCCGATCGCCGGTGCGAGCACGACGCCGAAGCCGAAGATGCCCATTGCCTTGCCCTGCTCATGGCGCTGGAACGCATGCAGCACGATGATCGCGGGGATGGGTTGCAGCACGCCGGCCGACAGGCCTTCAAGCACCCGCATCGCGAGCACCCATTCGAAGCTCGTCCCGAGCCCGCCGCCGATGCCGCCCAGCATCAGCAGCAGCACCGCGCCGAAGTAGCTGCTGCGGTAGCCGAAGCGGTCGAGCACCCACGGCGTGACCAGCATCGAGACCGTCATCGCCGCCATGAAGCCGGCCGACAGCCACTGCGCGCGCTCCTGGCCGAGCCCGAAGCGATGGCTGATGTCGGGCACCGCGACGTTGATGATGGTCGAGGCCATGATCGACGCCATCGTGCCGATCATGACCGTCAGCAGCACCATCCAGCGGTAGCGCTCGCCGAACCTCTCGCGCAGTTGGACGAGGGAGGCCGGCGACTGCGAGGGCGTGGTCAATGGAAGTACCTTCGTGCTACGCACTGCGGTATTCGCCCTTGGGGCGGCCCGGCGTGCTCATGCCCCCCAGTTTCGCACCGGTCGCGCGATCACCAGATCGAGACGCGCTTCTCCGGCGGCAGGTACATCTTGTCGCCCGCCTTCACGCCGAAGGTCGAGTAGTAGCCCGGGTGGTTGCGCACCGTGCCGTTGGCGCGGATCTCCTCCGGCGAATGCGGGTCCGACTTGAGCTGCTGCACCAGCGCCTGGTCGCGCGTCTTGCCGCGCCACACCTGCGCGAAGCCGAGGAAGAAGCGCTCGTCGCCGCTCAGCCCGTCGATCGCGAGCGGCGGCTGGCCGTTCAGCGACAGGTGGTAGGCCTTGTAGGCGATCTCCAGTCCCGAGTTGTCGGCGATGTTCTCGCCCAGCGTCAGCTCGCCGTTGACCTTGTAGCCCGGCACCGGCTCGAACGCGCCGTACTGCTCGACCAGGATGCTGGTCTTGGCTTCGAAACGCTTGCGGTCTTCGGCGGTCCACCATTCGCGCAGGTTGCCCAGCCCGTCGAAGCGGCTGCCTTCGTCGTCGAAGCCGTGGCTGATCTCGTGGCCGATCACTGCGCCGATGCCGCCGTAGTTGGCCGCGTCGTCGGCGGTCGGGTCGAAGAACGGCGGCTGCAGGATCGACGCCGGGAACACGATCTCGTTCATCGTCGGGTTGTAGTACGCGTTGACGGTCTGCGGCGTCATGAACCATTCGTCGCGGTCGACCGGCTTGCCGAGCTTGGCCACTTCGCGTGCATCGGCCAGCAGGCGCGCGCGCATGACGTTGCCGACCAGGTCGTCACGGCGGATCTGCAGCCGGCTGTAGTCCTTCCACTTCTTCGGGTAGCCGATCTTCGGCACGAAGGTCGCGAGCTTGGCCTGCGCCTGCTTCTTGGTGTCCGGGCCCATCCAGTCGAGCGTGTCGATGCTCTGCTTGTAGGCGGCCAGCAGGTTGCCGACCAGCTTCTCCATCCTGTCCTTCGACTCGGGCGGGAAGTACTTCGCGACGTAGACCTTGCCCAGGCTCTCGCCGATCGAACGCTCGACGACGCCGACGCCGCGCTTCCAGCGCGGGCGGTTCTCGGTGGTACCGCTCAGCACCGTGCCGGTGAACGCGAACTGGGCGTCGACGAACTCCTTGCTGAGGTACGGCGCGAACGAGATCAGCAGCCGCGTCTTCGCATAGGCCTTCCAGGTGGCCAGCGGCTGCGACTGCAGCAGCGCGCTCATGCCCTTGAAGTAGCTCGGCTGGCGCACGATCACGTCGGGCGTCTTGCCGGCGATGCCGGCATCGGCGAGCCAGGCCTTCCAGTCGAGGGCCGGCGCGAGCTTCGGCAGGTCTTTCTGCTGCACCGGGTTGTAGCTCTTGACGGCATCGCGGTTCTCGACGCGCGTCCACTGCACGCGGGCCAGCTCGGTCTCGAGCGCGAGCACCGCGCGGGCGCTGGCCTCGGCGTGGGACTCGCCGGCCAGCGTGAGCAGCCTGGTGATCAGCTCGACGTACTTGGCGCGCGCCTCCTTGAAGCGGGCGTCGTCTTCCTTCAGGTAGTAGTCGCGGTCGGGCAGGCCCAGGCCGCCCTGGCTCAGGTAGGTGACGTAGCGGGTCGATTCCTTCGCGTCCTGGTCGATCTCGGCGTTCACCGCCGAGGCGACGCCGAGCCGGCCGTGGCGCGCCATCAGCACGCTGAGCTGCTTGCGGGTGCGCACCGCGTCGATCGCGGCGAGTTCGCCGGCCAGCGGCTTGACGCCGAGCTTCTCGAGCGCCGCTTCGTCCATGAAGCTCGCGTACAGGTCGCCGATCTTCTTCGCGTCGGCATCGCCGCCGTTCTTCGCCGCGTCTTCGATCAGGCCGCGCAGCTTCGCGAGCGTGCCTTCCTGGATCTGCTCGAAGGCGCCGATGTAGGCCTTGTCGGCCGGCATCGGCGTGTCGCGCAGCCAGGCGCCGTTCATGTGGCGGAACAGGTCGTCCTGCGGGCGGACGGCGTTGTCCATGCCGCTGCGGTCGATGCCGGAACGGGGCGCCTCGGTCTGGGCGTGGACGGCGCCGGCGAGCAGCGCGGTGGCGAGGGCAGCACACAAGGCAGCCCGTCGGGGGCGATGAGGCAGAAGATGCAAGTGAAGCTCCTGGCGGCCGGATGGACCGCGGTGGTCGAGGGGGCGCCCGATCGGCGCTGCCGTACTCTACAGGCGCCCCGCTCGTCCCGGGCTCACGGTGCGACGGAACGCAGGATGGCGTGGGCGCGTTGCAGTTCCGTACCGCTGAAACGCCGGGCCAGCTCGTCCTGCAGCGCCTGCTCGCGCTGCGGCGCCGACAGCTCCGGGCGCTGCGCGATCGCCTGCAGCGCGGCGCGGGCGTCGGCGATCCGCTGCTCCCAGTGCGCCCAGGCTGCATCCTCGGCGCGCAGGCGCTCGGCGCCCTCCGCGCCGAACTGCGCGCTGCGGGCGGCGTGCAGCTCGGGCGTCTGCGTGGCGGCATCCGGCGTCAGCAGCGAAGGCGACGGTGCCGCCGGCGCGGCGGGCGCTGCGCTGCGCCGGGCCGCCAGGGCCGCGAAGTCGCGCTCCTCGTCGGCATAGAAGGCCTGCGCCCACGGCGCGCCGAGCAGGTCGCGGCGCACTTTCGAGCGCTCGGCCATCACGCCGGCCCAGCTGGCCGGATCGTCCGGCTTCCAGGCGGTCTCGAAGCGACGCTGCTGCAGCGCGAGGTAGCGGTCCCAGACGTCGAGCACCTGGCGCGCGGCGTCGATGCCGCGCTCGAGCGTCAGCTGCTGCTCGATCCAGTGGCGCAGCTCGGCCGGCTCGACCTCGCCGGTGCCGGTCAGCAGGTAGTCGAAGCGGCGGCGCAGCGACAGGCCGGGCTGCAGCCGGTCGCCGGCCCAGGTGCCCCAGTCGCCATCGAGGTCTGTGCCGCGCAGCGAGCCGTCGACCCACAGCCGGGCGACGTGCGCTGCCGCGGCTTCCGCGGCCCGCGCGGCGGCCTCGTTGTAGGCGGCGGCATCGGTCGGCACGCCGGCGGCGAACGGGTTGTCGCGCCATTCGGTGAAGCGGGGTTCGGCCGGGCGGGCGGCGTGCGTCGACGACGGCGCGAGCCGCCAGGCGACGACGCCGATCACCAGGCAGACGCCGGCCACCGAGAGTGCGAACAGCGAGGCCGGCCGGTCGTGAAGCAGAAAGCCTTCGTGCTTCGCACTGCGGCGTTCGCCCTTGGGGCGGCCCGGCGGGCTCACAGCCCGGCCGCCCTCAGGCGGTTCGCCTGGCTGCGGTAGAAGGCCACCGGGTCCTGCGCGAACAGCCCGCGGATGCCGAACGCCTGGTTCACCTCGTCGAGGTGGTTCCAGGCGTAGTTGTCCTTCAGCACGATGCCCCAGTGGCTGGAGCACTGGCCGACCAGCCCGTCGTTCTGCTCGAAGCCGAAGAACACGCTGGTGGCGGCGAGCAGGCCGTCGCTCACGTCGAACACGTTGGTCAGCACGCTGGTGCCGCCGACCGACCAGTAGCGCACGCCGTTGACGACCGCCGCGCCCTGGCCGCAGGGCGTGGTGGGCGCGGCCTGCGGGAAGCGGCGGTTGAAATCGGCGGCGCCGGCGGTGTTCAGCGACTGCAGCGCACCCAGCGAGTCCTGCGGCAGGCTCGGCGAGCCGGAGAGGAACGAGATCGTCGCGGCCAGCGCATTCGCGATCGCGGCGGCGGCGCCGGTGGTGCCGGTCCACGAGGTGATGCCCTGGATCGCATCGGCCGTCTTGCTGCCGGTGTGCGGCGCGCCGACCGTGGTGACGGAGGCGATCAGCTCGGGGGCGACGGCGGCGACGTAGCGGATGGTCGGGCCGCCGTGGCTGTGGCCGATCAGGTTGAACTTCTGATGGCCGTAGGCCGCCTTCAGCGCGCGCAGTTCGCGCAGCAGCTGCTCGCCGCGCGCCTCGCTGGAGTTGGCGGCCGACACGCTGGGCGTGTAGACGGTGGCACCGCCGGCGCGCAGCGCCGACGGGATGCCGTAGAAGTAGTCGACCGGCCCGATCGCATCGAAGCCGAGCAGGCCGTGCACCATCACGATCGGGTACTGCGTCTTCGTGTAGGTGTCGGCGGCGCGCGCCTCGGGCGCGGCACCGAACGCGAGGCCGGCGGCCAGCGCGATGGCGCCGAGCGCGCGCGGCAGCGACGCGGACCGAAACCGGGAACGCCATGGGAAGGGCAGCCGCGGCACGCGGCAGATCGGCAAGTTCATCGAGATGTCTCCTGAAGGTTCTGGGTATGTCGTGCGCCCGCCGGCATCGATGCCAGTCGGGTGCGCACGCGGGACCGAACATCCTGCGAACTGCCTGCAAAACATGCGGCCGACGCGGAGTCTCGAACGAACGTTCGTCTTTTAGAAGAGGGTTGGCACGGAGAGGGGGGAGGGACTTTCCCGGAGGGCGACCTCAGACGAGGATGGCGTCCCGTTCGACGAACGGCCGCAACTCAGATCTCAACGCTTTGTCGCTGACCAGGTCGACGGGACGACCGAGCAGGTCCTCCAGATAGAACTGCAATCCGAAGTAGCGGGTCGAAGTGGCCGGCCCATCGAATCTGACCAGCAGATCGACATCGCTCTCGGCGTTCGACTGCTGGCGGGCGAGCGAGCCGAACAACACGAGCCGCGTCACGCCGAAGCGATCTTGCAGCTCCGTCTTGTGCAGCCGCAGCACGGCCAAGGTGTCGGCACAATCCATCGCTCGATCATGCAGCAGCGGCCTGCAGTGCGTCCAACACGCAGACCCTGGCGCGTGCATCCGCACGATCCAGCGAACCCGGCGGATCCGGCTCTGCCGGTCCGCTCGGGTTGCCCCCTTGAGGGGGTGGCGCGCAGCGCCTCGGGGGTGGGTGATCAGATTTCCTCGTACAACGGCAGCGTCAGGAATTCGGCGAACTCCTCCTGCGTGCTCATCTGCGTGAAGATCTCCGCCGCCCGGTCGAACTTGCCTTCGAAGCCGCCGGCCTTGATCTTCGCGAGCTCTTCCGGCACCAGCGCGCGCACCAGCTCGGCCGTGACCTTGCGGCCGTCGTCGAGCGTGCCCTTCGGCGAGCGGATCCACTGCCACACCTGCGAGCGGCTGATCTCGGCGGTGGCCGCATCCTCCATCAGGTTGTGGATCGGCACGCAGCCGTTGCCGGCCAGCCAGGCACCCAGGTAGTGGATGCCGACGTTGATGTTCATGCGCAGCCCGTGCTCGGTGATCGGCGCCTCGGGCTGGAAGTCCAGCAGGTCAGCGGCACTGACCTTCACGTCGGGCCGCTGCTTGTCGAACTGGTTCGGCCGGTCGCCGAGCACCGCCATGAACTCCTTCATCGCCGGCTCCACCAGCCCCGGGTGCGCGACCCAGCCGCCGTCGTAGCCGTCGGTCGCGTCGCGCTTCTTGTCGGCGATGATCCCGGCCATCGCGATCGCGTTCTTCTCGGGGTCGTTCTTGATCGGAATCAGCGCGCTCATGCCGCCCATCGCAGGCGCGCCGCGCTTGTGGCAAGTCTGCAGCAGCAGCAGCGCGTAGGCGCGCATGAACGGCGCGGTCATCGTGACCTTCGCGCGGTCGGCCAGGCAGAAGTTGCGGTCGACCTTGAACTTCTTGATGCAGCTGAAGATGTAGTCCCAGCGGCCGGCATTCAGCCCGGCGCTGTGCTCGCGCAGCTCGTACAGGATCTCGTCCATCTCGAAGGCCGCGAGGATGGTCTCGATCAGCACCGTCGCCTTGATCGTGCCCTGCGGCAGCCCGAGCTCGGCCTGCGTCATCACGAACACGTCGTTCCACAGGCGCGCCTCGAGGTGGCTCTCCATCTTCGGCAGGTAGAAGTACGGGCCGGCACCGCGCGCCAGCTGTTCCTTCGCGTTGTGGAACATGAACAGCGCGAAGTCGAAGATGCCGCCGTGCACGCGCTGGCCATCCACCGTGACGTGCTTCTCGTCGAGGTGCCAGCCGCGCGGGCGCACCTGCAGCGTCGCGATCTGGTCGTTGAGCCGGTAGGTCTTGCCCTTGGATTCGAGCGTCAGCGTGCGGCGGATCGCCTGCGACAGGTTGATCTGCCCCTGGATCTGGTTCGACCACGATGGCGAGTTGCTGTCCTCGAAGTCCGTCATGTAGCTGTCGGCGCCGGAGTTGAACGCGTTGATCACCATCTTCGCGTCGACCGGGCCGGTGATCTCGACGCGCCGGCAGTGCAGCGCCTTCGGGATCGGCGCGACCTTCCAGTCGCCGGCGCGGATGTGCGCCGTCTCGGGCAGGAAATCGGGGCGCTCGCCGGCATCCAGCCGCTGCGTGCGCTCGACCCGCGCGGCCAGCAGCTGCTGCCGGCGCGGCTCGGAGGCCCGGTGCAGCTTGGCGACCAGCTCCAGCGCCGGCAGCGTCAGCACCGTCTCGAAGCCCGGCAGGATGGGCGCGTTGATCTGCATGCCGCGCGGCAGGGGAAGGTTGCTCATGGGGAATCTCCTCGGAATCGAATCTCCGCACTCTATTGGAGACTTGGGTGAAGATTAAGAGCCTGAGAATTCGATGATTCGTGACTTTGGCGCTACCAATCAATCCGGGAATCGCCCGCCGAGCTGCTTCGTCAGCGCGACGGCCGCTGCGCGCACCGGCGCCACGTGGGCCTCGGTGTAGCGCTGGGTCGGCATCGTCAGCGTCAGCGCACCGGCCAGCGCGCCGGTGGCATCGAACACCGGTGACGAGATGCCGGCCACGCCCTCGCTGCGGTCGTCGGCCAGGCCGATCACGCCGTCGCGGCGAATGCGCTTGCTGATCGCGTCGCCCGGCAACGCGCCCGATGCCGACGGCGCGTGGGCGCTGATGACGCGCCCGCCCGCACCGCGCTTCAGCGGCAGCACGTCGCCGGCACGGATGTGGTCGCGGATCGGCTGCGGCGAATCGACGCGGTACAGGCACAGCCGCATGTCGTTCTGCCGCACGTGGAAGGCCGCGCTCTCGCGGGTGAGGCCGGCCAGTTGCCGCAGCACCGGCATCACGACGGCCTCGAGCGAGAACGCCGCGGCATGCGCCGCCTGCAGCCGGATCGACGCCGCGCCGGCGGCATAGCGCCCGTCGGCCAGCCGCTGCACCAGCCCGGCGTGCTCCAGCGACGCGAGCAGCCGCAGCGCGGTGCTCTTGTGCAGCCGCGTGCGCTGCGACAGCTCGGCCAGCGACAGCATCGGCTGCGCGCTGTCGAACGCCATCAGCAGGCTGAGCGCGCGGTCGACCGCGGCAGCACCGCCGGGTGCGGCATGTTCGTCGGCGACCGAGGCCTGGGCAGCTTTGCGAGGCATGGGCTCCTCGTTGTCGCCATTGACTTGCGTCCGGACGACATCGATACTTGAATTCAAAGGAAAGAATATCGTTCTATCTTATGAAATCATCATCATGAGCGCAAGCCCCCTGCCCCCGCCCGCGGTGTTGCCCGCCGTGTTGATCAGCGAAGTCGGCCCGCGCGATGGCCTGCAGAGCATCGAGCGCGTGATGCCGACCGCTGACAAGCTGCGCTGGATCGATGCGCTGCATGCCGCCGGCCTGCGCGAGATCGAGGTCGGCTCGTTCGTGCCGGCGCGCCTGCTGCCGCAGATGGCCGACGTGGCCGAGGTCGTCGCGCACGCGCTGACGCTGCCGGGCCTCACCGTGATGGCACTGGTGCCGAACCTGCGCGGCGCCGAAGCCGCCCTCGCGGCCGGCGTGCACAAGCTGACGCTGCCGGTGTCGGCGAGCAGCTCGCATTCGCTGGCGAACGTGCGCAAGACGCCGCTGGAGATGATCGAGGCGCTGCGCTCGATCGCCGAGTTGCGCGACGAGACGGCACCCGGCGTGCGCATCGAGGCCGGCATCTCGACCGCGTTCGGCTGCACGATCGAAGGCCGGGTGTCCGAAGACGCGGTGATCCGCCTGGCCGCGCAGGCCATCGCCGCGGGCGCCGACGAATCGGGCCTGTCGGACACCACCGGCATGGGCAACCCGGCCCAGGTGAAGCGGCTGTTCACGCGGCTGCGCGCCGAGATCGGCGAGCACGCCGGGGCCGCCCACCTGCACAACACGCGCGGCCTCGGCCTCGCCAACTGCCTGGCCGCCTTCGAGGCCGGCGTGCGCGTCTTCGACAGTTCGCTCGCCGGCCTGGGTGGCTGCCCGTACGCACCCGGCGCGTCGGGCAACGTCGTCACCGAAGACCTCGTGTTCATGTTCGAGGCGATGGGCGTGCGCACCGGCGTCGACCTGCCCCGGCTGATGCGCTCGCGCGAGGTGCTGCAGCAGTCGCTCGCCGGCGAGCCGCTGTACGGCCACACGCCGCAGGCCGGGCTGCCGCTCGGCTTCGTCGCCGCATGAGCAACAGCAACAACTTGCCGCTGACCGGCATCCGCGTCATCGAGTTCACCCACATGGTGATGGGGCCGAGCTGCGGCATGGTGCTGGCCGACCTGGGGGCCGAGGTCATCAAGGTGGAACCGCTCGCGGGCGACGCCACGCGGCGCCTGCAGGGCTCGGGCGCCGGCTTCTTCCCGATGTTCAACCGCAACAAGAAGAGCCTCGCGATCGACGTGCGGCAGCCGCGCGGGCTCGAGCTGGTGCTGAAGCTGGTCGCGACGGCCGACGTGTTCTGCGAGAACTTCAAGCCCGGCGGCATGGCGGCGCTCGGGCTCGGCCACGCCAGCCTCGCGGCACTGAACCCCCGCCTGGTCTACGTCTCGCACAAGGGCTTCCTGCCCGGCCCCTACGAGCACCGCACCGCGCTCGACGAGGTGGTGCAGATGATGGGCGGCCTCGCCTACATGACCGGGCCGCCCGGCCAGCCGCTGCGCGCCGGCAGCAGCGTCAACGACATCATGGGCGGCCTGTTCGGCGCGATCGGCGCGCTGGCGGCGCTCGCGCAGCGCGCGACGACAGGCCGCGGCCAGGAAGTGCAGAGCGCGCTGTTCGAGAACAACGTGCTGCTGGTCGCGCAGCACATGATGCAGTTCGCGGTCACCGGCCGGCCGGCCGCGCCGATGCCCAGCCGCATCCCGGCCTGGGGCGTCTACGACATCTTCGAGGTGGCCGGCGGCGAGCAGATCTTCCTCGCGGTGGTGTCCGACGGCCAGTGGGCGGGCCTGTGCGAGGCGTTCGGCTTCGCCGACCTGAAGGACGACCCGCGCCTCGCGACCAACAACCTGCGCGTCACCGCGCGCGACTGGATGATGCCGCTGCTGCGCGAGCGCATGGCGGCCCACCGCGCGGCCGAGATCGGTGCGCGCTTCGAGGCCCGCGGCCTGCCGTGGGCGCCGATCACGCGGCCGCACGACCTGTTCGACGACCCGCACCTGCAGGCCACCGGCGGCCTCGCGCCGGTCAGGCTGCCCGATGGCCGCAGCACCCGCACGCCGCTGTTGCCGATCACGCTCGACGGACAGCGCCCACCGCTGCGCAGCGACCCGCCGGCGATCGGCGAGCACACCGAGGCGCTGCTGCAGTCGCTCGGGCTCGACGCCGCGCAGATCCTCGCGCTGCGCACCGACGGCGTGATCGCACCCTCTCACCCCGAACAACCCCCCGGAGACACGCCCCGATGAACCCGCTGCGCCGCACCCTTCTCGCCGGCCTGCCAGCCCTGGCCGCCTGGCCCGCGCCGGCCCAGGCCACCTTCCCCGGCCAGCCGATCCGCCTGGTCGTGCCGTTCCCGCCGGCCGGCGCGACCGACGTGGTGTCGCGCCTGATCACCGGCAAGATCAGCGCCGACACCGGCTGGAACTTCGTCGTCGACAACCGGGCCGGGGCCGGCGGCAACATCGGCCTCGACGCCGTCGCGAAGGCCGCGGCCGACGGCTACACGCTCGGCATGGGCCAGACCGCCAACCTCGCGGTGAACCCGGCGCTGCTCGCGAAGATGCCGTTCGATCCGCTGAAGGATTTCGCGCCGGTCGCGCTGGTGGCCTCGCTGCCGGTGGTGCTGGTGGTGCGCACCGAATCGCCGCACACGTCGCTGGCGTCGGTGGTCTCGGCCGCGAAGGCCAAGCCCGGCGTGCTGCTGCAGGCGCTGGCTTCGAACGGCACGGTCGGCCACCTTGCGGGCGAGATGTTCGGCCGGCTCGCCGGCGTCAGCTTCACCAACGTGCCGTACAAGGGCGCCGGCCCGGCGCTGACCGACCTGATCGGCGGCCAGACCGACTTCATGTTCGGCACGCCGCAGGCCGTCACCGCGCTGGTGCGCGGCGGCAAGCTGCGGGCGCTGGCCGTCACGTCGGCGCGCCGGCTGCCGGTGATGCCCGAGGTGCCGACCATCGCCGAATCGGGCTGGGCCGGCTTCGAGGCGACCGACTGGAAGGGCCTGGTCGCGCCCGCCGCGACGCCGCGCGACGTGGTGCGCAAGCTCAATGCAGCGGTCAACCGCGCGCTCGGCCGGGCCGACACGCTGGCGGCGCTGCTGGCCGACGGCAGCGCGCCGATGGGCGGCACGCCGGAGCAGTTCGCGCAGTTCCTGAAGGCAGAGCACACGCGCTGGGGCAAGGTCGTCCGCGACGCTGGCATCAAACCAGATTGATGACTTCGGCGCGCATAATCGCCGCCCATGGACCGGCTAAAGCAGATCGAATCGTTCGTATCGGTCGCTGCCAAGGGCAGTTTGACGGCCGCCGCCCATGCCGAGGGCGTCGCGCCGGCGGTCATCGGCCGGCGCATCGATGCGCTGGAAGAGCGGCTGGGCGTCAAGCTGCTGGTGCGCACGACGCGCCGCATCACGCTGACGCACGAGGGCAGCGCCTTCCTCGAAGACTGCCAGCGGCTGCTGGCCGACCTGGCGAATGCCGAATCGAGCGTCAGCGCCGGCGGCATCAAGGCGGCCGGCTACCTGCGCCTGACGGCACCGGCCGGCTTCGGCCGCCGCCACGTCGCGCCGCTGGTGCCGCGCTTCCTCGCGCTGCATCCCGAGGTCAGCGTCTCGCTGAACCTGAGCGACCGGCTGGTCGACATCGTCAACGAGGGCGTCGATTGCGCGGTGCGGGTCGGCGAGCTGCCCGACAGCAGCCTGGTCAGCGTGCGGCTGGCCGACAACCGCCGGCTGTGCGTCGCGACGCCGGACTACCTGAAGCGCGCCGGCACGCCGCGCACGCCGCAGGAGCTGTCGCACCATGAATGCCTGACGCTGAGCAGCGATGCGAGCCAGACGCGCGGCTGGGCCTTCACGATCGACGGCCAAGTGCAGCACCTGCGGCTGAACGGCCGGCTCGATTGCAGCGACGGCCAGGTCCTGCACGACTGGTGCCTGGCCGGGCTCGGCATTGCGTGGCGCTCGACCTGGGAGGTCGAGGGCGAGGTCGCGAGCGGCGCGCTGGTCAGCATGCTCGACGCCTACGCCGCGCCGCCGAACGGCATCTACGCCGTGTTCCCGCAGCGCAAGCACCTGCCGCTGCGGGTGCGGCTGTGGATCGATTTCCTGAAGCGGACCTACGGCGATGCCCGCTATTGGCAGGACACCGCAGGCCCGGCCTGACTCACTTCGCCGCCGAGGCGGCGGCGGCCGGGGCCGACGCGTCCTTCGTGCACTTCTTGACGAAGCTGTTCTTCGCCGCGCCCTTCAGCTTCTTGTCGGCGGCCTGCGTTTCGCACGCAGCGCCCGCGCCGCTGGCCTTGGCCTCGCGCTCGCATTTCTTCATGAAGCTGTTCTTGGCCGCGCCGGCCAGCTTCTTGTCGGTCGCCTTCGACTCGCAGGTTGCCGCATCGGCCGCGAACGCCACGTTGGACAGCGCGATCAGGCCCAGGGCCACCAGGGTGCTCAGTTTCTTCATGGGATTCCTCCGGGGTGCGGCGAACGGTGTGTCGCCGGCCCGGATTGAAGCACCGAGCCCGAATGTGATCAAGCGTGAGCTTGAGTCAACATGAATCTCTCTATGTCGCTTTATGTCACCGATACCGGTGTCACATGATGCGCCGCGGGTGGGCGAGCGCCTCGTGCGCCGCATGCAGCCGGCGCACCAGCACGCGGATGAACGCCTCGTCGAACAGGTGGCGGCAGCCCGGGCTGACCTGGGCCAGCGTGTCGGGCGTGAAGGTGATCGTGGTGGCCGATTCGGTGACGATCACGTCGGTGCTGTGGCGGCGCAGCTCGGCGCTCGGCGCGAGGTAGACCATCTCGCCCACCGAGGTGCCGGCGCCGAGCTGCGCGACCTTCGTGCCTTCGCGGAAGACCTCGACCTCGCCCTGCGCAATGATGTGGAAGTTGCGCGTTTCCTCGCCGCGCCGGTACAGCGCATGGCCGAAGGTGTAGCGCTGCCACTTGGCGCGGTGCACCACCTCCCACAGCTCGACATCGCCGAAGTTGGAGAAGAAGTCGAGCGTGCGCAGCAGGTTGAAGCGCTCCGAATCGAGCACGCCCTGCAACTGGCCGCGCGGCACCTGGTGGTTGACGATCAGCCCGGACAGCGCCTGCGCGAACTCGTCCCAGCTCGCATAGCGGTCGTCGGCACGCTTGGCCAGCGCCCGCAGGATCACGGCATCGACGCCCTCGCCGACGCCCGAGCGCAGCTGGCTCGGCGGCATCGGCATCGCGTTGTAGACCTGGTTCATCATCGCCGACTGCGACGGCGCGTCGAAGGGCGGGCGCCCGGCGATCAGGTGGTACAGCACCGCGCCGAGCGAATACATGTCGGCCCGGCTGTCGAGCGAGGCGCCGTCGAGCTGCTCCGGCGCCATGTAGGCCAGCGAGCCGACGCGGTAGACCTGCGTTGTCTCGGCCGACATGTTCAGCACGCTGCCGAAGTCGGTCACCTTCACGTCGGTGATGCTGCCGTTGGTGATCACCGCCAGGATGTTGGCCGGCTTCACGTCGCGGTGCACCAGGCCCTGGCGGAACACGTAGCCGAGCGCCATCGCGCACTTGAAGCCGATTTCGACGATCAGCTCCAGCGGCAGCAGCTGGTCGGCCCGGCAATACTGGCGCAGCGTGTGGCCCGACACGTACTCCATCACCAGGTAGGACTCGTTCGGGTCGGCCACCGCGTCGAAGATCTGCACCACGTTCGGGTGCTGCAGCCGGCCGACCAGGGCGGCCTCGGCCGCGAAGAAGCGCTCGAAGAAACGGCCGTCGGTCGGATCGTTGACCGCACCCAGGCGCACCCGCTTGATCGCGACGTCGCGCTGGTGGAACTCGTCACGCGCGAGGAACACCTCGCTGGTGGCGCCCTCGCCGAGCCGGCGCAGCACCGGGTATTTGCCGACCTGGGCCGGCAACGGCAAGCCGGAGACGGTGGCGGGTTCGGACGTGGCGAGCGGAAGACTCATGGGTGATGCGTTGTCGGCACGGTAATGCCGAAGGGCCCGAGGACCGAGAGTGGCATCTTGGCACCGCCGCCACACCTCAGTGTGCCAAATTGAACACCAAAGTGGGTGTAAATCCGAACTTGCGGGATGGGTCGCCCCCCGCCGGGTTTCCCCGAGGACACCGGCGAGGCCCACTTAGAATCGCCGCCATGATCCAAGCCAAACAGGAACTGCTGCAGGCGCTGGCCGCGGCGGTTGCCGATGTCCACCCCGGCAGCAGCGTGCCGATCGCCTTCGAATTGCCCAAGCAGGCCTCGCACGGCGACTTCGCGGTGACGCTCGCGATGCAGCTGGCCAAGCCGCTGAAGAAGAACCCCCGCGAACTGGCCCAGGCCCTGGTCGACGCACTGAACCGGCAGCCCGCGGTGCAGCGCCACGTCGAGGCGCTCGAGATCGCCGGCCCCGGCTTCATCAACCTGCGGCTCAAGGCCGCTGCCAAGCAGTCGGTGATCGGCGAGATCCTGGCGGCCGGCCCGGCCTTCGGCAACCAGCCGCCGGTCGACCGGCGCGTGATGGTGGAGTTCGTCTCGGCCAACCCGACCGGCCCGCTGCACGTCGGGCACGGCCGCCAGGCCGCGCTGGGCGACGCGATCTGCAGCCTGCTCGCCACGCAGGGCTGGCAGGTCACGCGCGAGTTCTATTACAACGACGCCGGCGTGCAGATCGCGACGCTGGCGAGCACCACGCAGGCTCGCATCAAGGGCCTGAAGCCCGGCGACGCGGGTTGGCCCGAGCCGGCCTACAACGGTGAGTACATCGCCGACATCGCGGCCGATTTCCTCGCGAAGAAGACCGTCAGGTCGGACGACCGCGAGTTCACCGCGTCGGGCGACCCCGACGACCTCGACAGCATCCGCCAGTTCGCGGTGGCCTACCTGCGGCACGAACAAGACCTGGACCTGCAGGCCTTCGGCGTGCGCTTCGACAACTACTTCCTCGAATCCAGCCTGTACAGCAGCGGGCGCGTGGAACAGACCGTCTCCAAGCTGAAGGCGGCCGGCAAGACCTTCGAGGAAGGCGGCGCACTGTGGCTGCGCAGCACCGACTACGGTGACGACAAGGACCGCGTGATGCGCAAGTCCGACGGCACCTACACCTACTTCGTGCCCGACGTGGCGTACCACATCAACAAGTGGGAGCGCGGTTTCACCAAGGTGGTCAACATCCAGGGCACCGACCACCACGGCACCATCGCGCGCGTGCGTGCCGGGCTGCAGGGCGTGGGCGAGAACATCCCCGCCGGCTACCCCGACTACGTGCTGAACAAGATGGTCACCGTGATGCGCGGCGGCGAGGAGGTGAAGATCTCCAAGCGCGCCGGCGGCTACGTGACGCTGCGCGACCTGATCGACTGGACCAGCCGCGACGCGGTGCGCTTCTTCATGATCAGCCGCAAGGCCGACACCGAGTTCACCTTCGACGTCGACCTGGCCCTGAAGCAGAACGACGAGAACCCGGTGTTCTACGTGCAGTACGCCCATGCGCGCATCAGCAAGGTGCTGCGCGACTGGGTGGCCGAGCACGGCGGCGACCTCGAGGCACTGAAAGGTGCCGACCTGTCGCTGCTGGCCGCGCCGACCGAGGCGGCCCTGCTGCTGAAGCTGGCCGAGTACCCCGACATGCTGACCCACGCGGCCGCCGACCTGGCGCCGCACGACGTCACCTTCTACCTGCGCGACGTCGCCAGCGCCTTCCACAGCTATTACGCGGCCGAGCGCTTCCTGCTGGCCGACAACGCCAACCTGACGCGCGCCCGCCTCGCGCTGCTGGCCGCCACTGCCCAGGTGCTGCGCAATGCGCTGCAGGTGCTGGGCGTGGCCGCCCCCGACCGGATGTGATGGAGAACGCATGAAAAGCCAACGTGGCGGTTTTGTAATGGGCCTGATCATCGGCCTGCTGATCGGCCTGGCGCTCGCGCTGGGCGTCGCGCTGTACATCGCGAAGGTGCCGGTGCCCTTCATCAACAAGGTGCCGCAGCGCACCGCCGAGCAGGACGCGGCCGAAACCGAGAAAAACAAGAACTGGGACCCGAACGGCTCGCTGTCGGGCAAGACGCCGGTGCGGCAGGGCAGCCAGGCCGCCAGCGGCGTCGTCGGTGCACCCGTGCCG
>NZ_JBFUFQ010000091.1:0-22271 GCF_056403355.1 Rhizobacter sp. P2_H3
GCACGGGAGAACAACAATCCCAATGAACGGGGATGTGCAGCCGAAGTGTCAGTGTTGTCCGAAGCGAGACTGAACGAACCGTATGGTTTTCAGGCGCCTTTGCTTTGGTTACTTTCATTTGGCAAGACAAATGAAAGTGACTCGCCCGCCGGGGCGAGACCCGGCAGCAGCCTCACGCAGTGAACAAAAGCCCCCCGCAGGGGTGAGAAGAAATCCTTTTTCCAGCGCTGTTCGAGCGATTGCCGAACCCGCCCCCCCTCGACACTCAAGTGACTGGGGTGGGGGCCGATAACGGTCCGAGACCAGCGCGGCGTGCGCACTCCCCCCTTACACGGAACAGCCTGGAACATGTTCGTCCTCATCGGTTACGCGGTTGCCCTCGGATGCATCTTCGGCGCCTATGTCCTGCACGGCGGGAACATGGGCGTGATCATCCACGCGCTGCCGACCGAGCTGATGGCCATCCTGGGCGGCGCGCTCGGCGCCTTCGTCGTCAACAACCAGCCGAAGGTGCTGAAGGCGACGCTGGCAGCGCTGCCGACGCTGCTGAAGGGCTCGAAGTATTCGAAGGCCCGCTACATGGAGCTGCTGGCGCTGCTCTACGACATCCTGCAGAAGGCGCGCAAGGAAGGCCTGATGTCGATCGAGAACGACGTCGAGCGCCCGCACGAATCGGCGCTCTTCAAGAAATACGCGACGGTGGGCAACGACCACCACGTGGTCGAGTTCGTCACCGACTACCTGCGCATGATGGTCTCGGGCAACCTGAACGCCCACGAGATCGAGAGCCTCATGGACAGCGAGATCGACACCCACCACCACGAGGCGCATGCGCCCGCCGCGGCGATCGCCCGGCTGGCCGGCGCGCTGCCGGCGTTCGGCATCGTGGCCGCCGTGCTCGGCGTGGTGAACACGATGGGCTCGGTGGGCCAGCCGCCCGCGATCCTCGGCGGCATGATCGGCTCGGCGCTGGTCGGCACCTTCCTCGGCATCCTGCTGGCCTATGCGGTCGCGGAACCACTGGCCGGGCTGATGGAGCAGAAGAACGACGAGAACGGCAAGGAACTGCAGTGCATCAAGACCACGCTGCTCGCGAGCATGCAGGGTTATGCGCCGCAGGTGGCGGTCGAATTCGGCCGCAAGGTGCTGTACTCGACCGACCGCCCGACCTTCGCTGAGCTCGAAGGCCATGTGAAGGGCAAGAAATAATGGCCGGCGATTCGAAGAAGCTGCAGCCGATCATCATCAAGCGCATCAAGAAGGGCGGCCATGGCGCCCACGGCGGCGCGTGGAAGATCGCGTATGCCGACTTCGTGACGGCAATGATGGCGTTCTTCCTGCTGATGTGGCTGCTCGGCTCGACGACCGAGGGCGACAAGAAGGGCATTGCCGACTATTTCCAGGCGCCGCTGAAGGTGGCACTGCTGAGCGGCGGCAGCGGCTCGGGCGATTCGTCGCACGTGATCAAGGGCGGCGGCACCGACCTCACCCGCAGCGGCGGCCAGGTCAAGAAGGGCGATACCGCATCACGCAGCACCATCAACCTGGCGGCGATGAAGGCCGAGCAGCGCCAGGCCGAGGCACAGCGGCTGCAGGTGCTGAAGCAGCACGTGGAAGACGTGCTGGCGGCGAATCCGAAGCTGGCGGCGCTGAAATCCCAGATCCGGCTCGACATGACGCCGGACGGCCTGCGCATCCAGATCGTCGACGAGCAGAACCGGCCGATGTTCGACAGCGGCAGCGCGCTGGTCAAACCCTACATGCGCGAGCTGCTGCAGGAGATCGGCGGCGTGCTGGCCGAGGTACCGAACCGGTTGACGCTGGAGGGCCACACCGACGCCGCGGCCTTCGGCGGCGGTGAGCGCGGCTACAGCAACTGGGAGCTGTCGTCGGACCGCGCCAATGCATCGCGCCGCGAATTGCTGCTGGGCGGGCTGCCCGAGGACCGGATGCTGCGGGTGCAGGGGCTCGCGTCGAGCGCGCTGTTCGACCGCAACGACCCGCTGAGCCCGTCGAACCGGCGCATCAGCATCATCGTGATGAACCGTGAGGCGGAGGACCGCTTCTTCCAGAACACGCCGTTGGCACCGGAACCCGAGGCGCCGGCTGCCGAGGGGGCGCTCACGCCGCCCTCAACTTCCGCCGCGACTGCCCGATAACAGCCGCAAAGCAGCCGATTCCAGGCTCCACACCGTACCACCGCCCCAAGCGACCCAGCGAGGACTCTCATGAGCACCGATTTGAAATTCCTGATCGTCGACGACTTCTCGACCATGCGCCGCATCGTGCGCGGGTTGCTGAAGGAGATCGGCTACAACAATGCCGAAGAGGCCGAGGATGGCGCGGTGGCGTTGAACATGCTGAAGAACGCGAAGTTCGACTTCGTCGTGAGCGACATCAACATGCCGAACATGAACGGCTTCGAGCTGTTGTCGGCGGTGAAGGCCGATGCGAGCCTGAAGCACCTGCCGGTGCTGATGGTGACCGCCGAGGCGCGCAAGGAAGACATCGTGCGGGCGGCGCAGGACGGCGCGGCCGGCTACATCGTCAAGCCCTTCACGAAGGCCACGCTGGAAGAAAAAGTCCAGAAGATCATGCAGAAGCTGGCCACCGCGGCCTGATGCCGCACCAGCCCCCCGACGTACAAGGGAACACATCATGAAGATGGATACGATGGCCACCCTGGCCCCGCCGACGGCTGCGGCCTCGCCCGAGGTCTTCCAGCAGCTCGGCGTGATCACGCGCCAGTTGCACGACACGCTGATGCAGCTCGGCGTGATCCCCAAGCTGCAGACCGCGGCCGACAACCTGCCCGACGCGCGCAGCCGCCTGAACTACATCGCCGAGAAGACCGGTGCTGCCGCCAACAAGGTGCTGAATTCGGTCGACCAGGCCAAGCTCGAGCACGCGAACATTGCCGCCGACACGCGCCGCATCGCGGCGGCCATCGTGGCCGACCCGGTGAAGGCGGTGGCCTCGGGTTCGGTGATGAATTTCGTCAGTGACGTCGAGGCGGCGACCGCACGCATCGACCTGCACCTGACCGACATCATGATGGCGCAGGATTTCCATGACCTGACCGGCCAGGTCGTGGCCAAGGTCGTCGCGCTGGCATCCGACCTGGAAGACAGCCTGGTCAAGCTGCTGGTGCAGGCGGCTCCGCCGGAGCAGGTGCAGAAGGTGGAGTCGTCGATCCTCAACGGGCCGGTGGTGAATCCTGAAGGGCGGACCGATGTGGTGACCAATCAGGGGGAGGTTGACGACCTCCTGGCCAGTCTGGGGTTCTGATTCTTCTCACTGAGTGGGGCTGCGCCGGGTCTCGCCCCGGCGGGCGAGTCACTTTCTTTGTCTTGCCAAAGAAAGTAACCAAAGAAGGCGCCTGAAAACCATACGGTTCGTTCAGTCTCGCTGCGGACAACACTGACGCTTCGGCTGGTGCCCCACATTCATTGGGATTGTTGGCCGTCCGCTACTCGCTGCCGACCAGGCCGTTGCGGATCGCGTAGACCGTCATCTCGGAGTTGTTCGAAAGGCCCAGCTTCTCGAGCACGCGGGCCCGGTACACGCTCACTGTCTTCGGGCTAAGCATCAGCTCCTCCGCGATGTCGGACAAGCGCTTGCCCGACGCGATCATCACCAACGTTTGCAGCTCGCGATCGGATAGCTTCTCGTGCGCCGCTTCGGTGGTCGGCGTCGTCAGGCTTTCCACCAGCATCTGCGCGATCTCCGGGGTCACGTATTTGCGGCCCTGCCCTACGGTGCGCACCGCGGCCACGATCGTCGCGGGGTCGCCGCCCTTGTTCACGTAGCCGAACGCCCCAGCCCTCAGCGCCCGGATCGCATACTGGTCCTCGGGGTACATCGACACCACCAGCACCCGCATCGTCGCGCCTTCGTCCTTCAGCACGTGCAGCACGTCCAGCCCGCTGCGGCCCGGCAGGTTGATGTCCAGCACCAGCACGTCACAACCGCCCGTCGTCCGCAACAACGACCGCAGCTCGGTGTAGTCACCCGCCTCGCCGATCACCTCGATGTCTGGAGCGTCCGACAAGGTGTCGCGGATGCCGCGCCGGATCAACGCATGGTCGTCGCACAGAATCACTTTGATCATCAGATATTCCCCCACACCGTCGGGTCATAAGGCGCCGACGGTTCCTCGGCGAGCTCGAAGTCCAACTCCTCCGACATCATCTCCAGCGGCACCGACAGGATCAACGTCGTCCCGGCCGGCCCGCTGCTCAGGTCCACCCAGCCCCCCACCGTGCCGGCCCGCTCGTGCAACCCACGGATGCCGAACGAACGCACCTTCGCCAGATCGTCATGGTTCAGGCCGCGGCCGTTGTCGCTGATCTCGAGCGACAACACCCCGCCCGCCAATGTCAGGTCGATCTGCACATGGCTCGCCTGCGCATGCTTGGTCACGTTGGTCAACGCCTCCTGCGCCGTGCGATACGCCACCAGCGGCACACCCGCCGGCAACGTGAGATGGTCGTAGCGGCTGCGGAACTCGCAGGTCACGCCGGTGCGCTTCTCGAAACGGCTCGCCATCCACTGCAGCGCCGCCACCAACCCCTGCTCCAAAATCGCCGGCCGCAGGTTGTGCATCACCCGCTGGCTCGCCTCGATCGCATGGCTCACCGTCTCGAGCGCCGAATTGACCCGCGCCAGCACCTCCGGCGAATCGGAATGCCGCGCAATCCACGCCAGGTCGAACTTCAGCGCCGTCAACGAACCGCCCACGTCGTCATGGATCTCGCGCGCAATCGCCGCCCGCTCCGATTCGACGCTGGTCTGCAGATGCTGCGCCAGCTCGTGCACCCGCTGCTTCTGCTCGCCCAGCTCGCGGTCGGCACGCTGGCGCGCCAGCAGCAGCTCGTGCGCCTCCACCGCATGCAGCAGCGCCGGCACCAGCCGCGCCAGGTTGTTCTTCAGCAGGTAGTCGCTCGCGCCATTGCGCATCGCCTCGACCGCGGTGTCCTCGCCGATCTCGCCGGACACCAGGATGAACGGGATGCTGCGCCCGCTCGCCTTCAGCAGGTCCAGCGCCACCAGGCCCGAAAAACCCGGCAGGTTGTAGTCGGACACGATGATGTCCCACTCCTGCGACGGCTCCAGCTCGCGCAGGAACTCGACCTCGGAATCGACCCGCACCGCGTCGACATCGAGCCCGCCGCGGCGCAGGTGGGCCAGCGTCAGGTGATGGTCGAGCTCGGAATCCTCCAGGTGCAGGAGGCGCAGGCGCTGCTCGGCAAGAGGCGGTGACATGGCCCGAGTATGCCAAGCAACCGGTTCGGAGGTGCCAACTTCGCACGCTCCACGGAGCCATTCGAAATGGCTGCGCTTTTCACCGGTGATTGAGCTAATGCTTTCCGCCCCCCTGCCGAAAATGGCAGACAGATAGCACGCCCTGCGCAGGAGCTCCCCTGCGCAGCGCCCCATCCCTCACCTTCGAGCGGAGATTCGGATGCAGATGAACGACGCCAACGATGCCGGCATGCCACCCGCGCCAGCGGGCATGGCATTGCTGGCCGCCGCCGACCTGCAGGACCACCTGATGTCGGCCACCAACGATCTGGAACGCCTTCAGACCCTGCTGGCCGACGCCTGCGACACGCTGATGCAGCGCTTCTACGGCGCCTCGGAACAGATCCGCGTCCTGCGCGAACGCCCCCACTCGGGCGAGGAAAGCGACCAGGTCTTCAGCGGCGTCATGCAGGATCTGGGCGGCGCGGTCACCGCGCTGCAGTTCCAGGACATGGCGTCCCAGCTGATCCATCACACCAACCGCCGGTTGCGCAACTGCGTCGACCGGCTGGCCCGCGAGGCCTTCGCGGATGACGAAGACGGTGAGACCGTGGTCGAGGAAGCCCCGTTGCGACCCAACCCGGTGACCCAGGCCGAAATGGATGTCGGCTCCATCGAGTTGTTCTAGGCCGCCCCTCAAGACTTCAGTCCCACCTACCGAAACAGTTTTCGAGAAATCCGGAGAAACCCATGCATTCCATCCTCGCCGTCGACGATTCCGCCTCCATGCGCCAGATGGTGTCCTTCACGCTGAAGAGCGCCGGCTACAACGTCGTCGAGGCCGTGGACGGCCAGGACGCGTACGAGAAGACCAGCGGTCGCGACTTCGACCTCGTGCTGACCGACCAGAACATGCCCCGCATGGACGGCATCAGCCTGACCAAGAAGCTGCGCGACAACCCGAAGTTCAAGAGCACGCCGATCCTGATCCTGACCACCGAGTCGAGCGACCAGATGAAGCAGGCAGGCCGCAGCGCCGGCGCCACCGGCTGGCTGGTCAAGCCGTTCGATCCGGCCAAGCTGATCGAAGTCATCAAGAAGGTCGTGCGCTGAGCTTCGCGGCTCGCGCACCGACCTGTTCGCCATCGACCAATAACGACATTCCATCCAGGAGCACGCCATGGGCGAGATGACCTCCGAAGGCTCTCAGCTGAGCGCCGGCATCGACCTGAGCCAGTTCTATCAGGTCTTCTTCGAGGAAGCGGGCGAGAACCTCGACCGCATGGAGAAGCTGCTGCTCGACCTCGACATCGAGTCGGCCGACGACGAAGAGCTCAACGCGATCTTCCGCTGCGCCCACTCGATCAAGGGCGGCGCCGCGACCTTCGGCTTCTCCGACGTCGCCGAGCTGACGCACCAGATGGAGACGCTGCTGGACAAGCTGCGCCGCCATGAACTGACCCCGACCGCGCCGATGGTCGACGTGCTGCTGCAATCGGGCGACGCGCTGCGCGCCCAGCTGGCACGCCACCAGGGCAACGGCGGCGACGAACTCGACACCACCGAGCTGCTGTTCAACATCCGCGCGATGGTCGCCGGCGAGGCCCCCCCGGCCGCCACCACCAGCGCCGCACCCGCCGCCGCACCGGCCGCGAAGCCCAAGGCGGCCGCACCGGCTTCGGCGATGCCCGCCCCGTCGGTCGCCGGCCACGCCCGCGTGCTCGAGCTGCGCGTCGGCCCGCTGAAGAACCTGACGGACGCCGACAACCTGGTCGAGCTGTTCAAGGAAATCACCGACCTCGGCACCATCGAGCCGCTGGACAACGGCATGTCGGCCGACGGCATGCGCCGCTTCAAGATCTGCACCACCAGCAGCGACAGCGACCTGCTGGACCTGTTCACCTTCCACGTGGCGCGCGAGCAGGTTGCACTGCTGCCGCTCGGCCCCGGCTACGGCTTCCATGAAGGCTCGCCGGGTGCCCCGGCCGCCACCGCGCCGAGCGAGGCCGACCTCGGCTACGGCTTCTTCGACGACGCCCCGGGCGCACCGAACGCCGCCGCCGCCCCGGCCGCCGACGCCGCGCCGTCCGCCGACGCTGCCGCGCCGGTCGAGTCCGCCAAGCCTGCTGCCAAGCCGGTCGCGAAGGCCGAGAAGGCCCCGGCCGCCGCGGTCGAGGCCTCGACGCTGCGCGTGTCGGTCGAGAAGGTCGACCAGCTGATCAACCTGGTCGGCGAACTCGTGATCACCCAGGCCATGCTGGCCCAGAACAGCCAGGGCCTGGACCCGGCGCTGTACCAGCAGCTGGCCGCCGGCCTTGCCGACCTGGACCGCAACACCCGCGATCTGCAGGAATCGGTGATGTCGATCCGCATGATCCCGATGTCGATGGTGTTCAGCCGCTTCCCGCGCATGCTGCGCGACCTGGCCGCCAAGCTCGGCAAGAAGGTCGACTTCGTGACGCTCGGCGAAGCCACCGAACTGGACAAGGGCCTGGTCGAGAAGATCACCGACCCGCTGACCCACCTGGTGCGCAACAGCTGCGACCACGGCATCGAGACCCCCGCCGACCGCGTCGCCAAGGGCAAGCCCGAGACCGGCACGATCACGCTGAGCGCGTCCCACCAGGGCGGCTCGATCGTCATCGAGGTGCGCGACGACGGTCGCGGCCTGTCGCGCGAGAAGCTGCTGAAGAAGGCCCGCGAGCGCGGCATCCCGGCCCCCGACTCGATGACCGACCAGGAGGTGTGGGGCCTGATCTTCGCCCCCGGCTTCTCGACCGCCGATGTGGTGACGGACGTGTCCGGCCGCGGCGTCGGCATGGACGTGGTCAAGAAGAACATCACCGCACTGGGCGGCACCGTCGAGATCGATTCGGCCGAAGGCTACGGCATGCGCGTCTCGGTGCGCCTGCCGCTGACGCTGGCCATCATGGACGGCATGTCGGTGGGCGTCGGCGAAGAGGTCTACATCCTCCCGCTGTCGTCGGTGATCGAGTCGTTCCAGGTGCAGCCCGACATGGTCAAGACGATCGGTGGCTCCGGCCGCGTGGTCGAGGTGCGCGACGAGTACATGCCGGTGCTGGAGATGGAGCACGTGTTCAACGTGCCGCGCTTCGACTTCGAGCACGTCAGCGGGATCATGGTGGTGGTCGAGGCCGAAGGCGGCCGCGTCGCGCTGCTGGTCGACGAGCTGCTCGGACAGCAGCAGGTCGTCGTGAAGAACCTCGAAGCCAACTACCGCAAGGTCAACGACGTGTCGGGCGCCACCATCATGGGTGACGGCCGCGTGGCGCTGATCCTGGACGTGGGCAGCCTGGTGCGCCGCTCGCGCCACTGACGCTCTTGCCACTGAGACCGGCCCGCGCGAGCGGGCCCCCTTTCGAACAACCGGAGCAGAGTCATGAAGTTGAATGACGTTCGTGTCGGAGTCCGCCTGGGTGGCGGATTTGCCGTCACCCTGGCGCTCCTGTGCCTGATCATGGTCGTCGGCGTCTGGCGCCTGGGCAGCATCGCCCAGGCCACCCAGCAGATGATGGCCGAGCCGCTCGCCAAGGAGCGCCTGGCCGCCGAATGGGCACGCAACGTGTCGATCGGCGTGACCCGCGGCAAGGCGATCGCCAAGAGCCCGGATGCCACGCTCGAAGCGCTGTTCACCGACGATGCCAAGGCCTCGACGGTGCGCGCCAACGAGATCACCCAGGCGCTGAAGGCCTTCCCGACCACGCCCGAGGAGCAGGTGCTGCTCGACCGCATCGCAGAGACGCGCAAGACCTACCTGGTGGCGCGCGACGGGATGATGGCCGCCAAGCGCGCCGGCAACACCGAAGAAGCCACGCGCATCTACGACACCAGCTTCCAGGTCGTCGCGCCGGCCTACGTGACCGTGATGCAGGCCTACGTGGACTACCAGAAGAAATCCATCGACCAGATGGCGAAGCAGATCGATGCCGACGCGCTGCGCGGCCGCCTGCTGATCGGCGTGACCGGCAGCCTCGCGCTGGTGCTGGGCGCCGTGTTCGCCTGGCTGCTGACGCGCTCGATCACGGTGCCGGTGGCCCAGGCGGCGGCACTCGCCGACGCGGTGGCCGGTGGCGACCTGTCGCGCCGGGTCACGGCCGACGGCAGCGACGAGATCGCCGGCCTGATGCGCTCGCTCGGCAAGATGAACGCCAGCCTGCACGACATGGTCACGCAGGTCCGGCAATCGGCCGACAGCATCCAGGTCGCCAGCAGCGAGGTCGCGACCGGCAACCAGGACCTGAGCTCGCGCACCGAGCAGACGGCCTCGAACCTGCAGCAGACCGCATCGTCGATGGGCCACCTGACCGGCACCGTCAAGCAGACCGCCGATTCGGCGCGCACCGCCAACCAGCTGGCCTCGTCGGCGCAAGGCGCTGCCGGCAAGGGCGGCGAGGTGGTGTCGCAGGTCGTCTCGACGATGAACGACATCCATGCCAGCTCGAAGAAGATCGCCGACATCATCGGCGTGATCGACGGCATCGCGTTCCAGACCAACATCCTGGCGCTGAACGCCGCGGTGGAAGCAGCCCGTGCCGGCGAGCAGGGCCGCGGCTTCGCGGTCGTCGCGAGCGAAGTGCGCAGCCTCGCGCAGCGCAGCGCGCAGGCGGCCAAGGAAATCAAGAGCCTGATCGACGCCTCGGTCGACAAGGTCGACTCCGGTTCGCGCCTGGTGGCGGATGCCGGCCAGTCGATGACCGAGATCGTCACCAGCGTGCGCCGCGTCAGCGACATCATCGGCGAGATCACCTCGGCGGCGTCGGAGCAGAGCGACGGCATCGGCCAGGTCAACACCGCAGTGACGCAGCTCGACCAGATGACGCAGCAGAACGCCGCGCTGGTGGAGCAGTCCGCCGCGGCCGCCGAATCGCTGAAGGAGCAGGCAGTGAAGCTGTCGGGCGTCGTGTCGGTGTTCCGGCTGAGCGCCTGACCCACCCCGGGCGCGCCTTCGGGCGTGCCGTGTCCCCCTTTGTCCCCCAGGAGCGCTGCATGCAGTTCAGTTTCCGCAACGCCCGCATCGGCACCCGGCTCGGGCTGGTCTTCAGCCTGCTGGTGCTGCTGATGGTGCTGGCCACCGGCTACAGCGYGATCAAGCTGAAGCAGACCACCTCGACGCTGAAGCGCCTGTCGGCCACCGAATGGCAGATGACGCAGCTGGCGCGCGACTGGAATGCACAGGYCGCGATGAACACGCTGCGCGCGACGACGAATGCACGCCTGGGCACCGGTGAGTTCTCCGACGAGCTGACGAAGCAGTCGAAGGCCACCTCGGCCGCGAACGCCGAGACGATCGCGAAGATCGAGGCGCTGGTGTCCGACCCCGAGATGAAGGCGCTGTTCGACAAGGCGGTGCAAGCGCGCAAGGTCGCACTCGCGTTCCATCCGCAGCTCGATGCGCTGAAGAACAGCGGCGACTTCGTCGCGCTCGAAGCCCTGCTGGCGGGCGATTTCGACAAGACCCGCAAGAGCTACCAGGCGGCCGTCGACGAGCTCGCCGCGCTGGCCACGGCCCGCGCCGCTGCCGCGCAGGAGCATGCAGAGACCGGCACCAACCTCGCGGCCACCGTGGTCGGCGTGCTGGTGCTGGTGTGCGTCGCGATCGCCGGCGGTTTCGGCTGGTGGCTGACCCGTTCGATCGCCGCGCCGATCGGCGAAGCGGTGCGGCATGCCCGCGCGATCGCCGGCGGCGACCTGTCGCAGACGCTGTCGATCCAGGCCGGCGGCGAAGCCGGCGAGCTGGCACGCGCGCTGGCCGACATGCAGGCCTCGCTGCGCCGGCTGGTCGGCGAGGTGCGCAGCACCACCGACAGCATCACGACCGCGAGCGCCGAGATCGCGACCGGCAACCAGGACCTGAGCGTGCGCACCGAGCAGACCGCGAGCAACCTGCAGCAGGCGGCCTCGTCGATGGAGCAGCTGACCGGCACCGTCAAGCAGAGCGCCGATTCGGCCCGCCAGGCCAACCAGCTGGCCTCGTCGGCCGCCGAGGTCGCCGCCCGTGGCGGCTCGGTCGTCGCCCAGGTCGTCTCGACGATGGACGAGATCAATGCCAGCTCGAAGAAGATCAACGACATCATCGGCGTGATCGACGGCATCGCGTTCCAGACCAACATCCTGGCGCTGAACGCCGCGGTCGAAGCCGCGCGTGCCGGCGAACAGGGCCGCGGCTTCGCGGTCGTCGCCAGCGAAGTGCGCAGCCTCGCGCAGCGCAGCGCGCAGGCGGCCAAGGAAATCAAGGGCCTGATCGGCGCCAGCGTCGACCGCGTCGAGGCCGGCTCGCGCCTGGTGGCCGATGCCGGCAAGACGATGAGCGAGATCGTCGGCTCGGTGCAGCGCGTCTCGAACATCATCGGTGAAATCACCGCCGCCTCGTCCGAGCAGAGCGACGGCATCGGCAGCGTCAACGCCGCCGTGACCCAGCTCGACCAGATGACGCAACAGAACTCGGCCCTCGTCGAAGAGAGCGCCGCGGCCGCCGAGAGCCTGAAGGACCAGGCGCTGCGCCTGTCGCAGGCCGTCGGCGCCTTCCGACTCGAACACTGAGACACACCATGCGCATTCAAGACCTCCGCATCGGCACCCGCATCTGGTTCGCCGTCGGCACCTTCATCGTCGCGCTGCTGGCGCTGATCGCCTTCGCCGCGTGGCGCTCGGCCCAGGTGCAGGCGTTCTCCGACGAGGCGCTGGCGCTGTCGGAAACCAAGATCCGCACGGCCGCCCGCTGGGCCGGCCTGACCGAGGCCGCGGTGTCGCGCGCCCAGGCCGGCGCGATCAGCAGCGATCCGTCGGTGCGCGTCGCGTTCAAGGAGACCAACGACAAGGCCATCGCGCAGATCACCGAGCTGCAGAAGCAGCTGAAGGAGCTGCCGCAGACCGAGGCCGAGACGCAGCAGATGGCGAAGATCGCCGCCGACCGCAAGGTCGTGCTCGACACCTCGGCCGAGATCACGAAGAAGAAGGAAGCCGGCGACCAGGAGGGCGCCCGCGCGCTGGCGATGGGCGGCTTCGCGCAGGCCGTCGACACCTACATGCAATCGCTGCGCGGCTTCGTCGCGCTGCAGGAGCAGGCGGCCCAGGCCACGCGCGAACGGCTGTCGGCCGAGCGCCGCAAGACGGTGATGGTGGCGGCCGGCGTGGTCGGGCTGATCATCCTCGGTGCGCTGTTCGGCACCTTCGCGCTCGTCGGCTCGATCCGCCGCCCGCTCGGCGAAGCGATCGCGCTGGCCGACTCGATCGCCGGCGGCGACCTGAGCCCGCGGCCGGCCGTGATGCGCGGCGACGAGATGGGCGACCTGATGCGCGCGCTGCAGACGATGACGGCCGCGCTCGGCCGCGTCGTGCAGCAGGTGCACACCGCCAGCGACAGCATCCGAACCGCCAGCACCGAGATCGCCAGCGGCAACCAGGACCTGAGCGCCCGCACCGAGCAGACCGCGTCCAGCCTGCAGCAGACCGCCTCGTCGATGGAGCAGTTGACCGGCACCGTCAAGCAGAGCGCCGACTCGGCCCGCCAGGCCAACCAGCTGGCCTCGTCGGCCGCTGAAGTCGCGGCACGCGGCGGCTCGGTGGTCTCGCAAGTCGTGACCACGATGGACGAGATCAATGCCAGCTCGAAGAAGATCGCCGACATCATCGGCGTGATCGACGGCATCGCGTTCCAGACCAACATCCTGGCGCTGAACGCCGCGGTCGAAGCGGCGCGCGCCGGCGAGCAGGGCCGCGGCTTCGCGGTGGTGGCCGGCGAGGTGCGCAGCCTCGCGCAGCRCAGCGCCGACGCTGCCAAGGAAATCAAGGGCCTGATCGGCGCCAGCGTCGACCGTGTCGAAGCCGGCTCGCGCCTGGTGGCGGACGCCGGCCAGACGATGAACGAGATCGTCGGCTCGGTGCAGCGCGTCAGCGACATCATCGGTGAGATTACCGCCGCATCGTCGGAGCAGAGCGACGGCATCGGCCAGATCAACACCGCCGTCACCCAGCTCGACCAGATGACGCAGCAGAACTCGGCGCTCGTCGAAGAGAGCGCCGCCGCCGCCGAAAGCCTGAAGGACCAGGCCGCGCGCCTGTCGCAGGCCGTCGGCAGCTTCCGGTTGCAGGCGCACTGAGTCGCCGAACGTTGCCCTTCCGCTTGACCCGAGGTACCCCCATGAACCTGTCCTTCAAACGCAAGATCGGCCTGCTGGTCGGCGCCTCGATCCTGGCGCTGATCCTGCTGACCGTCGCGTCCAGCCTGCGCATGCGCAGCCAGATCGTCGAAGGGCGCAAGGGCCAGCTGGTAACGGCGGTCGAGGCCGCCTACCACATCGCGGCCGGCTTCGAGGCCAAGGCCGCGGCCGGCACGATGAGCAAGGAAGACGCGCAGAAGGCGGCCCGTGACGCGATCCGCGTGGCCCGCTACGGCGCCGAGGCCAAGGACTACCTCTACATCTTCTCGATGGACGGCTCCGCGGTGATGCACCCGCTGAAGCCCGAATGGGACGGCCAGCCGATGATCGGCAAGGTCAAGGACAGCAAGGGCCTGGACATCATCCAGGGCGAGATCGACGTGCTGCGCGCCAGCAAGGACGGCCGCGCCTACCTGATGACCGATTTCCCGCGCCCCGGCAAGACCGAGTCGGTGCCCAAGCTGATGTACGTGATGCAGCTGAAGAACTGGGGCTGGCTGGTCGGCTCGGGCCTGTACATGGACGACGTCGATGCCGAGGTGCGCAGCACCGCCGTGCAAGGCCTGCTGATCACGCTGCTGATCCTGGCCGGCATCGGCGCGCTGGGCATCGTGATCGCCCGCAGCGTGCTGCGCCAGATCGGCGGCGAGCCGAGCGACGCGGTGGCGGTGATGGGCGAGGTCGCGCGCGGCAACCTGTCGGTCGACCTGAGCCAGTCGGTGCCGGGCAGCCTGCTGGATTCGCTGTCGCAGATGGTGCGCTCGCTGCGCACGACGGTGAGCCAGGTGCGCCAGAGCACCGACAGCATCTCCACCGCCTCCGGCGAGATCGCGACCGGCAACCACGACCTGAGCGTGCGCACCGAGCAGACGGCGAGCAACCTGCAGCAGGCCGCGTCGTCGATGGAGCAGCTGACCGGCACCGTCAAGCAGAGCGCCGACTCGGCCCGCCAGGCGAATCAACTGGCCTCGTCGGCCGCTGAAGTCGCAGCCCGTGGCGGCTCGGTCGTCGCCCAGGTCGTCTCGACGATGGACGAGATCAATGCCAGCTCGAAGAAGATCAACGACATCATCGGCGTGATCGACGGCATCGCGTTCCAGACCAACATCCTGGCGCTGAACGCCGCGGTCGAAGCCGCGCGTGCCGGCGAACAGGGCCGCGGCTTCGCGGTGGTCGCCAGCGAAGTGCGCAGCCTCGCGCAGCGCAGCGCGCAGGCGGCCAAGGAAATCAAGGGCCTGATCGGCGCCAGCGTCGACCGTGTCGAGGCCGGTTCGCGCCTGGTCGCCGATGCCGGCAAGACGATGAGCGAGATCGTCGGCTCGGTGCAGCGTGTCAGCGACATCATCGGCGAGATCACCGCCGCGTCGTCGGAGCAGAGCGATGGCATCGGCCAGGTCAACACCGCAGTCACTCAACTCGACCAGATGACGCAGCAGAACGCTGCGCTGGTCGAGGAATCGGCGGCCGCCGCCGAGAGCCTGCGCGACCAGGCCAAGCGCCTGGCCTCGGTGGTCGCGACCTTCCGACTGGAGGCGGGCGAGAGCCTGGTGGCGCAGCCGGTCGCCGCGCCGGCCTTGCCGCCGGCGAAACCGGCCTTCACGCCCAAGCCGGCCGCCAAGGTTGCCAGCACCGCGCCAGCGGCCAGGCCCGCGACACCCGCCCGCGTCGAATCGAAGCCGGTGGCTGCCACCCTGGCCCCGCGCGCCGAACCGCAACCCGCCGTGGTCGCCAGCAAACCGGCCGCCAGCGCCGCGCCGAGCGACGACTGGGAAACCTTCTGAAATCTCCGGACCGCCTGTCATGAACCTGAACAACCTCAGCATCCGCACCAAGCTGATCGGCGGCTTCGGCCTGGTCCTTGCGATCGCGCTCGTGCAAAGCCTGCTGGCGATCGGTCGCCTGGGCCACGTCAACGCGAACGCCGCCGACATCGCCACCAACTGGCTGCCCAGCGTGCGCGCGCTCGGTGAACTGAACAGCGATCTTGCGTCGTACCGCGTGGTGCGCCTGCGCCTCGCGCTGATCGACACCTCTCTCGAGGTCGAGCCGATCGAGGCCTCGCTGAAGAAGGTGGAAGGCAACCTCGAGACCCACCGCGCCGCTTACCAGGCGATGGTCAGCTCGCCGGAAGAGAAGGCCTTGTACGAGCAATTCACGCAGCAGTGGAAGAGCTACCAGGCAATCGGCCCCGAGCTGCTGCGCATGGCCAAGGAAATGGACACCGCCGGCATCAAGAAGCTGTTGAACGGACCGGGCGGCCAGTCGTACACCGATGCCCGTGCGCTGCTCGTCAAGCTGGTCGAGCTGAACAATGCCGGCAGCACCGCGGCGGCCGCCGACGGCCAGAAGACCTATGAATCCTCGCGCACGGCGCTGATCGCCGGGCTGGTCGTGATGACGGCACTCGGCCTCGCGATCGCCTGGTTCGTGTCGGGTGGCCTGGCCCGCGCCGCGGCGCAGGCGGTGGCGGATGCGAACCGCATCGCCGACGGCGACCTGAGCCAGCCGATCAAGGCGACCGGCACCGACGAGATGGGCCAGCTGCTGAAGGCGCTCGGCGACATGCAGGACAAGCTGCGCGGCATCGTCGGTGGCGTGCGCCAGAACGCTGATGGCGTGGCCACTGCGAGCTCGCAGATCGCGCAGGGCAACAACGACCTGAGCAGCCGCACCGAAGAGCAGGCGAGCGCGCTCGAGGAGACGGCCGCGTCGATGGAGCAGCTGTCGAGCACCGTCAAGCAGAACGCCGACAACGCCCGCCAGGCCAACCAGCTGGCGATGAGCGCGTCGAGTGTCGCGGTCTCCGGCGGCGAGGTCGTCAACCGCGTCGTCGACACGATGAAGGGCATCAACGACTCGTCGCGCCGCATCGCCGACATCATCGGCGTGATCGACGGCATCGCGTTCCAGACCAACATCCTGGCGCTGAATGCCGCGGTGGAAGCGGCGCGCGCCGGTGAGCAGGGCCGCGGCTTCGCGGTGGTGGCCAGCGAGGTGCGCAGCCTCGCGCAGCGCAGCGCCGATGCCGCCAAGGAGATCAAGACGCTGATCTCGACCAGCGTCGAGCGCGTCGAGCAGGGCACTGCGCTGGTCGACGAGGCCGGCACGACGATGGCCGAGGTGGTCGCCTCGATCCGCCGCGTGACCGACATCATGGGCGAGATCACGTCGGCGAGCATCGAGCAGTCGTCCGGCGTCAGCCAGGTCGGCGAGGCGGTCACGCAGATGGACCGGGCGACGCAGCAGAACGCGGCGCTGGTCGAGGAAAGCGCGGCGGCGGCGGAAAGCCTGAAGGTGCAGGCTGCGCAACTGCTGGCCGGCGTCGCCGTGTTCAAGCTGTCGACTGCGCATGCTGCCGCACCGGCACCGGCCCCGGTGTTCCAGGCCGCGAAATCGGTGATCGCCGCCGCAGCCCACCCGGCACCGAAGTCGGTAGCCAAGGCCCCGGCCCCGGCGGCCGCCAGGCCCGCGGCTGCGCCCGTCGAGCCGGTGCTCACGGCCGCCCCGGCCCCGCGTCCGGCACTGGCCGCCGCGGCGGCGGGGTCCGACGATTGGGAAACCTTCTGATCCTCGCCTCTTCCCGGCGGGGGACTCGCTGCGCGAGGGCTTCTCTCTTATCCCTGCGGGGGGCTTTGTTCACTGCGTGAGGCTGCTGCCGGGTCTCGCCCCGGCGGGCGAGTCACTTTCATTTGAAGCCCAAATGAAAGTAACCAAAGCAAAGGGCCTCAATACAACACCATACGGTTCGTTCTGGCCCGCTTCGGACAACACGGCCACTTCGGCTAGCCATCCACCTTCATTGGGATTGTTGGCCGTTCTTCTCCACCCAGCTCGCTACGCATCGCCCGGATGGCGCGGTGCCGACCGCCGGTGCAAGACGATGCGACGCGAAGCGAGCGAGTCGAGTGGAGCGGGAGAACAACAATCCCAATGAAGGTGGATGGCTAGCCGAAGTGTCAGTGTTGTCCGMAGCGAGACTGAACGAACCGTATGGTTTTCARGCGCCTTTGCTTTGGTTACTTTCATTTGGCAAGACAAATGAAAGTGACTCGCCCGCCGGGGCGAGACCCGGCAGCAGCCTCACGCAGTGAACAAGCCCCACGCAGTGGGAAGAGATGCACCGCCAACCGGCCTCTTTTGCGCCGACAGCCGATTGCGCTGGCTCACAGAATCGCGATAGACCGGGTACAGCCCGGCCGCCCGCGTGCCGATAACGGCACCAGCGCATCCGTTTTGTTCGCGGATGCAGTCCCGCCACCGCGCCCCTGGGCGCCCCGACTGCCAAGGATCCCGCATGTCCAAGCACCTGCTCCTGTGCGCCCTGCTGAGCGCCGCCGCCCTGCCCGCCTTCGCGAAGGACGGCAATGCCACCGCCGAAGAAGCCACCGCGATGGTCAAGAAGGGCGTCGCCTTCATCAAGTCCAGCGGCAACGACAAGGCCTACGCCGAGATCAACAACAAGGCCGGCCAGTTCACCGACCGCGACCTCTACCTGGTCGTCTACGGGCTCGACGGCGTCGTCCGCGCCCACGGTGCGAACGAAAAAATGATCGGCAAGAACCTGCTCGAGCTGAAGGACGTGGACGGCAAGCCCTTCGTCAAGGAGCGCGTCGAACTCGCCCAGTCCAAGGGCACGTTCTGGCAGGACTACAAGTTCACCAACCCGGTCAGCAAGAAGATCGAGCCGAAGCGCGCCTACTGCGAGCGGCTCGGCGACGTGGCCGTCTGCGGCGGCATCTACAAGTAAGACGCCCGCACGCCCTGCAGGACGGAAGGCCCGCCATGAAACTCGGACTCAAGCTGCTCGCAGCCCCCGTGCTGACCGCCGTCGTGGTGTTCTCGATGGCCTCGGTGAACACCGCGCTGATGCGCACCGAAGCGACGAAGAACAGCGAGGACTTCCGCAGCGACCTCGAATCCTTCCGCACCATCACCAGCGTGCAGGACCAGCTCGGCCAGATCCACGCCGGCGTCTACCGCACGGTGGCGCTGATCGCGTCGCTGGACGAGCCGAAGATCAAGGCCGCCCGCGAATCGCTGGCCAACCAGCTGAACGGCCTGAAGCGCACGCTCAGCGGCCTCGCCGATGCCGACCGCAGCGATGCGGACCTGGCCGGCGAGATCAAGGCCGCCACCGCGCAGATCGACAAGTACCGCGGCCAGGCCGATTCGGCGATCGACCTGTCGTCGGTCGACCCGAACACCGGCATCGCCGCCATGCAGGGTGCCGACGAGACCTTCGGCACGCTCGCCAAGGGCATGGGCGGCATGGTCGCCCGCATGGACCGGCAGTCGTCGGCATCGATGGATGCCTCGGCAGAACGCTCGCGCCGCACCAGTTTGCTGCTCGGCGCACTCGGCCTGCTGGCGGCCGCCGCGACGGTCGGCGTGGCCTGGCTGATGCAGCGCCGCATCGTCGGCGAGCTGAGCCGCGCCGCCCGCGTTGCCGACGAAGTGGCCGGCGGCAACCTGGCGATCGATGCCCGCAGCGATCGCAGCGATGAGCTCGGCGACCTGATGCACGCGCTCGACCGCATGACGCAGCAACTCAGCCGCTCGCTCGCGACGGTGCTCGAATCGTCGTCGTCGATCGAGAACGCCAGCGCCGAGATCGCGACCGGCAACCAGGACCTGAGCCACCGCACCGAGCAGGCCGCCAGCAACCTGCAGCAGACCGCCTCGTCGATGGACCAGCTGACCGGCACCGTCAAGCAGAGCGCCGACTCGGCCCGCCAGGCCAACCAGCTGGCCTCGTCGGCCGCCGAGGTCGCGGCGCGTGGCGGCTCGGTGGTCTCGCAAGTCGTGACCACGATGAACGAGATCAATGCCAGCTCGAAGAAGATCGCCGACATCATCGGCGTGATCGACGGCATCGCGTTCCAGACCAACATCCTCGCGCTGAACGCCGCGGTCGAAGCAGCCCGCGCCGGCGAACAGGGCCGCGGCTTCGCGGTCGTCGCCAGCGAGGTGCGCAGCCTCGCGCAGCGCAGCGCGCAGGCGGCGAAAGAGATCAAGGCGCTGATCGGCGCCTCGGTCGAGAAAGTCGATTCCGGTTCACGCCTGGTGGCCGACGCCGGCCAGACGATGAACGAGATCGTCGGCTCGGTCCAGCGCGTGACCGACATCATCAGCGAGATCACCGCCGCCGCCGCCGAGCAGAGCGAAGGCATCGGCCAGGTGAACGGATCCGTCACCCAGCTCGACCAGATGACGCAGCAGAACGCGGCACTGGTGGAGGAGTCGGCAGCCGCCGCGGAAAGCCTGAAGGACCAGGCGGCCCGGCTGCGCAGCATCGTCAACAACTTCCAGCTCGCCGGAGAGCGCTCATGAACCTCACCCACCTGATGCGTCAATTCACGATCCGCACCCGCATGATGGGCGCGATCGCCATCGTGCTGGCCCTGCTCGCGCTGGTCGGCGGCGCCGGCCTGACCGGGCTGCTGCGCATGCAGGCCCAGAGCACCGCCTTCATGACCAGCTCGTTCGCCGACACCAACACGCTGGCCGCGTTGCGCACCGCGCTCGGCGAGATGCGCCTGGCCGAGAAGGAAATGATCGTCAACTACGAGAAGCCCGAAGAGGTCACGCGCTTCAGCGGGCAGTGGACGGCGGCACGCGAGCGGGTGATCGCCCAGCTGAAGAAGCTGCAGGATGGCCCGCAGGACGATGGCACCGTGCTGGCCAAGCGCATGGAAACCGAACTCGGCACCTACGCCACCGCGATGGCCCCGGTGATCAAGCAGCTGGAGAACAGCGGCTACGACTCGGCCACGGTGGCGAACCGGGTGATGGGCCGTGCGAAGGAAGCGATCGCTGCCGCCGAGAAATCGGCCGCCGAACTGCAGAAGTCGCTGGGCGCCGAAGGCTCGCAGGCCGAGGCCGAGCGCCAGACGATGACGCGCCAGACCGTCGTGCTGTTCGCGGTGGCGCTGGCCATCGCGATCCTGATCGTCGTGCCGACCACGCTGGTCAACATGCAGAGCATCTGCCGCCCGATGAGCGAGGCGCAGGCGCTGGCCGCGTCGATCGCGCGCGGCGACCTGACCAACCAGATCACCGTGAGCGGCCGCGACGAATCGACGCAGCTGATGCAGGCCTTGTCGAACATGCAGGAGTCGCTGCGCGCGCTGGTCGGCCAGGTGCGCAACTCGACCGACAGCATCTCGACCGCCAGCGCCGAGATCGCGACCGGCAACCAGGACCTGAGCGCCCGCACCGAGCAGACGGCCTCGAACCTGCAGCAGGCCGCGTCGTCGATGGAGCAGTTGACCGGCACTGTCAAGCAGAGCGCCGACTCGGCCCGCCAGGCCAACCAGCTGGCCTCGTCGGCCGCTGAAGTCGCGGCACGCGGCGGCTCGGTCGTCTCACAGGTCGTGACCACGATGGACGAGATCAACGCCTCGTCGAAGAAGATCAGCGACATCATCGGCGTGATCGACGGCATCGCGTTCCAGACCAACATCCTGGCGCTGAACGCCGCGGTCGAAGCGGCGCGCGCTGGCGAGCAGGGCCGCGGCTTCGCGGTGGTGGCCGGCGAGGTGCGCAGCCTGGCCCAGCGCAGTGCGCAGGCCGCCCGCGAGATCAAGGCGCTGATCGGTGCCTCGGTCGAGAAGGTCGATTCCGGCTCGCGCCTGGTGGCGGATGCCGGCAAGACGATGCACGAGATCGTCGGCTCGGTGCAGCGCGTCAGCGACATCATCGGCGAGATCACCGCCGCGTCGTCGGAGCAGAGCGATGGCATCGGGCAGGTCAACACGGCTGTCACTCAACTCGACCAGATGACGCAACAGAACGCCGCGCTGGTCGAGGAATCGGYGGCCGCGGCCGAGAGCCTGCGCGACCAGGCGCAGCGCCTCGCGTCGGTCGTCGCGACCTTCCGGCTCGACACCCACGGCACCCCTGCGGCGCCCGCGCCCACACCGGCCGCCGTGTCCACACCGAAGCCGGTCGTGGCGGCCAAGCCGGTGAGCGCCCCGGCCGCCAAGGCCAAGGCCCCCGCGCCCGCCACCCCGCTCGTGAAACCGGCCCCGGCCGTGACGAAAGTCGCAGCCGCCGCGCCGAGCCCGGCGCCCGCCCCCGTGGCAGGCCCGGCCTTCGCCACCACCGCCCCCAGCGACGACTGGGAAACCTTCTGACAAAACCTTCCGACCCGCCGATCTGGCCCACCCGCGACGCGCTGATCCACCCTTCAGTTCATCCCGGCGGCGCCGATAGTGACGGCAACGCAGTCTTCCGCACCTGACAGGACCCACCATGGACATGATCCACGAAGCTTCCCACGTGGCCCGGCACGAAGCCGCCCGCGCGGCCACCGCCTCCCAGTCCGGCGGCGAGTTCCTCACCTTCCGCCTGGGCGCCGAGGAATACGGCATCGACATCCTGAAGGTGCAGGAGATCCGCTCCTACGAAGCGCCCACCCGCATCGCCAACGCCCCCGCCTTCATCAAGGGCGTGGTCAACCTGCGCGGCGTCATCGTCCCGATCGTCGACCTGCGCCTGAAGCTCGGCTGCGACTCGAACGACTACAACAGCTTCACCGTCGTCATCGTGCTGAACGTGCGCGGCCGCGTCGTCGGCGCCGTCGTCGACTCGGTCAGCGACGTGCTCGAACTCTCGCGCGACTCCATCAAGCCGGCCCCCGAGATGGCCTCCGCCGTCGACACCAGCTTCATCACCGGCATCTCCAGCGTCAACGACCGCATGCTCATCCTGATGGACATCGAGGAGCTGATGGCCAGCGCCGAGATGGGCCTGATCGACAGCCCCTGACGTTTCCCCGCATTCCTCTCTTCTCTCCCCAAGGATTTCATGAACACGGCGCTTGACAGCCGCGGCTCGGTCGCGCGC
>NZ_JBFUFQ010000092.1:0-21941 GCF_056403355.1 Rhizobacter sp. P2_H3
ATGCCGACAAGGCACAGCCCGGCGGCATCGACCTGGGGGAGCGGGAGCTCTCGCTGCTGCGCACGCTGCGCAACCAGGCGGTGATGGCGTTCAAGCAGTCGCGCTGAGCGTCACGGCGAGGGGCTGGGCGGGTGCGGCGTAGCATCGGCCGCATGCGTATCTACGTGGTTTCTTATGCGGCAGCGCTCATCGTGCTGCTGGCGCTCGACGGCTTGTGGCTGGGGTTCATCGCGATCGACTGGTACCGCGCTGGCATCGGGCATCTGATGGCAGAGCAGGTCAACGTCGCCGCGGCGGCGGTGTTCTACCTGCTGTTCCCGATCGGCGTGGTGGTGTTCGCGGCGATGCCGGCGCGGGATGCGTGGCATGCGGCGCGGCTGGGTGGCCTGCTTGGGCTCCTCTGCTACGCGACCTATGACCTGACGAACCTAGCGACGCTGAAAGGGTGGCCGGTCGGGATCACGGTGGCTGATATCGCTTGGGGGACGTTGGTGGGGGTGTTGTCGGCGAGTGCTGCGCGATGGAGTTTGCGTCGCACAGAGTGATTCGGCATCCGCCGTTGCCGGATATACACGGATTATTGTGCGCCTGCAACAGATAATTGCAATGTCATTGAGGTATTGAAGATCCTGAGGACAAATGACCTCGAATGGAACTGAGTGGAGGCCGATGTCACACAGCGTATTGACGGCGGTTCATTCTCTTCGAGGTGTAGTRATGTTTGGTGTCCACTTTAAAAAAGACAATGTGCAAGATTTTGGGCTTGCGCGAGAGAAGGCTCTGAAAAAGCTGAAGGGTGGTATCCACGACAACGAGCGTATTGATCTTGTTCGGACAGAAACCGGGTACAAGGTTTCACGACGGTCTGTTCTGTTTGGAAAGGGCGGAGTGAGTCTCGAAGCCAAAAAGTTCCTAAACACTTTGGATCTCTATGCTGAACCAAAGGCAAGAGTCGGAACTGTCGGGCGGAAGGACTCTATAAAAATCCTCTCGCAATGCATTGATGGGGCGTCGAAGATGGAAGAGGGCGGGGTCCTGTGGAGGTCGCCGACCGAAATCTATACTCCTTGTGGATTCATTTCGGGGAAACCGGAATGGAAGGTCATGCAGCAGGTCGGGAAAGACGGAGATCTATTTGTGGTCATGGATGAGCCAGATGGGGGCATCACGGATCAAATGCGCAAGACGCTCAGGAGTGCCGTCAATGGAGGAATTTCTTGGGGGGATCTGAAAAAGATAGAAATCGGAGGGTCGACGAAGATATTGATTCCTCTTCAAGGGGCGGTAGCGCAAGCAGGAAAATTCCCGGACTTTGTCAGTGATGTCACGGCTTCACATGTCACATTCAAAGGGAAACGATACAAGTTTGACGAACAGGCAATTGGCAAGGTCGCCGGGAAAGAAAAGAGATTGATCAGAAAGGCCGTTGCAGAGGACGGCGATACGATCGTTCTGAAGCCCCTTGATGTTTCTTCGGATTCTCCGGAGTTGGTTATTAGCAAGAAGGTTGGGGATGGGAATTCAGCCAATATACTTGGCTGCCGAGGGTCAATCATCACTGCTGCCGGTCAATATTTTTTGATCTCTGACTATGCAAGGAAGGGAACGGTCACGGAGTACGTTGAAAAGCTTCGTCAGCGTATGGAGGACGGGCGTGTCTCACGACAGGATGGTCAGAGAAAGCTCTATAAGATTGCTCACCAAATGTGCTTGGGCGTCGAGCAGCTTCATGATCTGGGATACAAGCATATGGATCTGAAACCGGACAACTTCTATGTCGACGAGGATGGTGAAGGTGAGCCTGTTGTCAAGTTGGCAGATTTCGGAATGTCTGCCCGAAGCGGTGTAGTTATAAATACTGGTCGCAGCGACTGCTTGAAATACATGTCACCGGAATACTACACAGTGTGGAGTGATCCGGAGAATAGGGCTAAAACTGATCGTGCTAATCAGCTCAAGGAGAGGGAGAGCGGGTTGAAGAGGCTTGGTAAGTATGAGAATTTGGAAGCTGTACAAGGAAAGAGAATAAAGGATAGGGTGCTTAAGAAGGCTGGGCTGCCGGCGATTGGGGCCGCGAGCGATGTGCATGGTCTGGTAGCTTCGATATGGGATATTTGCTGTGACGAAAAAGCAAAGGACAGGGCTTCCTTCCTTACTCCACTCAAGTTGCGGAATCAACGCTCATGGCTCGATAGCCGCGAGGAGCGGACAATCATCAATTTGATTCGCGACGGCTTCGTGGATGACCCCGCAAAGCGTCCGACGGCCAAAGTGCTGGCTGATAGATTCGCGACAGTGGTTAAAGCCGCCAGCAAGACGTGAACTGAATCGGTCAGCGATTGGTGCTGGCAACGGGGCAAGTCGGTGGATTCCTACGACGCGAAGCGCGTCCCGCCGACATTGCATCGAGCCCCAACCCCGCGCCGATCAACGGCAGCGATTCCTATGGTTGTGACACATCATGTAAGGAGATCGCGATGAGCAAACAGCAGAAGCCAACTCAACCGGGCAAGCAGCAACCCCAGGCCGACCTGAGCCAGGTTCAGGGCGAAGGCGACTACGAAGCCGCCCGCCACTACGACGAAAAGACCCGCGAGTTCGTCAAGTCCGGCAAGGTCGACGAGGCGGCGCGCAACGCGCATCCGAAGTCGCCGCGCGAGCAGCAGGACATGCAGAAGGCCGAGGAGATCGGCAAGTCGCGCTCGAAGAGCGAAGACCCGCACGGTTGACGGATTGACGGTCGGCGCGTCAGCGCCCGTCGACCAGCTTCGCGAACTCCGCCGCCCGGAACCGCTCCATCACGAAATCGACGAACACCCGCGTCTTCGCCGGCAGCAGGCTGCGGCTCGGGTAGTACAGCGACAGCGGCCCCGCGTCGCTGTACCAGCCCGGCAGCAGCCGCACCAGTTCCCCGCTCGCGATGAGCGCGAAGGCGAACGGCATCGGCAGCAGCGCGACGCCGAGCCCGAGCTTCGCCGCCTCGGCGATCGCCTCGGGGTCGCTGAAGATCAGCCGCGCCTTGCAGGGCACCGCCTGCTCGGCGTTGCGTTTCGAGCGCAGCGTCCACGGCCGCACGCGCCCCGTCGGTGACGACCGCCGCATGATCCCGTCGAACTCCGCCAGGTCCTCCGGCGTACGCGGCATCGGCCGCCCGCTCAGGTAGTCCGGCGACGCCACCGCCACGATGTGCACCGGCGCCAGCTCGCGCGCCACGACGCCCGGCGCCAGCTCGAAGCCGCCGCCGATCGCCGCGTCGAACCCCTCGCCGATCAGATCGACCTGCCGGTTGTCGAAATGCCAGTCCGGCAGCACCGCCGGGTAGCGCGCCAGGAACTCTCCCAGCAGCGGCACCAGGAAGCGCCGCCCGAATGCCAGCCCCATGCTGACCTTCAGCGTGCCGGCCGGCGTCTCGTCACCGCGCTGCACGCCCGCCATCGCGGTCTGCAACGACGCCAGCGGGTCGCTCACCTGCTGCAGGAAGCGCTCGCCGCTTTCGGTGAGCGCCAGCCGGCGCGTGCTGCGTTGAAAGAGCCTTGCGCCGAGATCGGCCTCGAGCTTCGCCACGTTCTTGCTGACGCCCGCCGGCGTCAGGCCCAGCACCCGCGCCGCGGCCGAGAAGCTGCCGTGCTCTGCCGTGTGGACGAACGACACCAGGTGCTGCAGGTAGGTCATGCGCGATCTTAAACCGATGGTTGAAGCTGATTGCGTCCGTTTCCAGCTAGTCGGTTCAAGCTGATTTCAAGACACTGGCGACAGCTGTTCACCCTTCACCCACGGAGATCTCCATGCGAACCCTCATGTCCCTTGCCCTGGCATCGCTGACGCTGCTGGCCATGCCGGCCTCGGCTTCGGCTCAATCCCTCAAGTACCCGGCGCCCACGTTCTCGACCCGCGAGGTCACGACCAACGGCGCGACCATCCACGTCCGCTCCGGCGGCAAGGGCCCCGCGGTGGTGCTGCTGCACGGCTACGGCGAGACCGGCGACATGTGGGTGCCGCTCGCCATCGACCTGGCACGTGATCACACGGTGATCATGCCGGACCTGCGCGGGCTCGGCCTGTCGTCCAAGCCGGCTGGCGGCTTCGACAAGAAGACCCAGGCCGGCGACGTGAGCGGCGTGCTGCAGGCCTTCGGCGTGCAGCAGGCCGACGTCGTCGCGCACGACATCGGCAACATGGTCGCCTTCCAGTTCGCCGCACAGCACCCCGAGCAGGTGCGCCGCCTGGTGCTGATCGACGCACCGGTGCCCGGCGTCGGGCCGTGGGAAGAGATCCTGAAGAACCCGCTGCTGTGGCACTTCCGCTTCGGCGGGCCGGACATGGAGCGCCTGGTCGCCGGCCGCGAACGCATCTACCTCGATCGCTTCTGGAACGAGTTCTCGGCCACGCCCGCGCGCTTCAGCGAAGCGGCACGCCAGCACTACGCCGCGCTCTATGCCCGCCCGGGTGCGATGCATTCCGGCTTTGCGCAGTTCGCGGCGTTCGACCAGGACGCGGTCGACAACCGCGCCTTCCTTGCCGGCAACCGCCTGAAGATGCCCGTGCTGGCACTCGGCGGCGAGAAGTCGTTCGGCTTGACGATGGCCACCGTGATGCGCGCCGGCGCCGACGACGTGACCGAAGGCATCGTCCCCAACTCGGGCCACTGGATCATGGAAGAGAACCCGGCGGCCACCGGCCAGCTGGTGAAGAGCTTCCTCGCCAAGTAATGAGTATTTAACCTAGTGAAATAATTCATCAAGATCTCCTAGAGTCCGCGCAGCATCGAAATGGAAACGGTTCCATTCGATGCCTACAAGAGACATATCAAGGAGACGACACGATGAAACGGTGGCTCACGATGGGGCTGACGGCGCTCACGCTCGGCCTGGGCGGTTGCGGTGGTGGTGATGACGACGCACCGCCCGCACCGCCGCCGTCTCCTCCCGAGAACCAGCCGCTGGACGACTGGCCTGCGATCCAGAGCTCGATCCCGCAGGACGCCTCGCAGGAAGCGCAGATCCAGGGCCTCGTCGCGACCATGACGCTGGCGCAGAAGGTCGGCCAGATGACGCAGCCCGACATCCGCAGCATCACGCCCGACCAGGTGCGGCAGTACTACATCGGCTCGGTGCTGAACGGCGGCGGCGCCTGGCCCGGCAACAAGAAGAACGCCGCCGTGGCCGACTGGCTCGCACTGGCCGATGCCTACTGGCAGGCGTCGATGGACACCGACCTGGCCGTCAAGATCCCGGTGATCTGGGGCACCGACGCCGTGCACGGCCATGGCAATGTCTACGGCGCCACGCTGTTTCCGCAGAACATCGGCCTGGGCGCCGCGAACGATCCCGCGCTGATCGAGCGCATCGGCGAAGCCGTCGCGATGCAGGTGCATTCCACCGGCATCGACTGGACCTTCGCGCCGACGCTCGCGGTGGTGCGCGACGACCGCTGGGGCCGCACCTACGAAGGCTTCTCGGAAGACCCGGCCATCGTCGCCAGCTACGGCGGGCGCTACACCACCGGGCTGCAGGGCCGCTTCGCCGCCTCGGGCCGGCCCACCGTGGTGGCCACGGCCAAGCACTTCATGGGCGATGGTGGCACCGACCTGGGCAAGGACCAGGGCGAGAACAAGGCCACGCTCGCGGAGATGATCAACATCCACGGTGCCGGCTATTACACGTCGCTGGCAGCGGGTGCGCAGACCGTGATGGCCTCGTTCAACAGCTGGACCTTCCAGGGCAGCACGAAAGACGGCCTCGCGCTCGACTTCGCGAACGCCAAGTTGCACGGCAACAAGTACCTGCTGACCGACGTGCTGAAGACGAAGATGGGCTTCGACGGGCTGGTCGTCTCCGACTGGAACGGCATCGGCCAGGTGAAGTACACCGACGCGACCGGTGCGGTGAAGTCGTGCACCAATTCGTCGTGCCCGCCGTCCATCAACGCCGGCATGGACCTGATCATGGTGCCGGACGACTGGAAGGCCTTCATAGCCAACACCATCGCCTCGGTGAACGCCGGCGAGATCCCGATGGCGCGCATCGACGATGCGGTGACCCGCATCCTGCGCGTGAAGCTGCGCTCCGGGCTGATGAAGCTCGAGGGCGGTGCGACGGTCTCGACCAAGCCTTCGCTGCGCACCGGTGCCGGCGACCCGGCCGCGCTGCAGCACCGCGAGCTGGCCCGCGAGGCGGTGCGCAAATCGCTGGTGCTGCTGAAGAACGATGGCGGCGTGCTGCCGCTCCAGCGCGGCGAGAAGCTGCTGGTGGTCGGGCGCAGTGCCGACAGCATGTCGAACCAGACCGGTGGCTGGTCGCTGACCTGGCAGGGCACGTCGAACACGAATGCCGATTTCCCGAACGGCGACACCGTGCTGGCCGGCATCCGCGAGGCGGCGGGCGACGGCAACGTCACCTTCTCGGTCGACGCGGCCAACGTCAACGTGGCCGACTACCAGGCCGTGATCGCCGTCATCGGCGAGACGCCGTATGCCGAAGGCGCCGGTGACATCGGCAAGGCCGGCACGCTGGAGCATGCCAAGCGCTACCCGGCCGACCTCGCGGTGCTGGAGGCGGTGAAAGGCAAGGGCGTGCCGGTGGTGACGGTGCTGCTGAGCGGCCGCCCGCTGTGGGTGAACAAGGAGCTGAACCGCAGCGATGCCTTTGTCGCGGCCTTCCTGCCGGGCACCGAGGGCAAGGGCGTGGCCGACGTGCTGTTCCGCAAGGCCGACGGCACGGTGAACTTCGACTTCCAGGGCCGGCTCTCGTTCTCGTGGCCGAAGGAGGCCTGCCAGACGGTGCTGAACCGCGGCGATGCCACGTATGCGCCGCTGTTCGCCTACGGCTACGGCCTGGGCTACGCGGCGGCCGGCGCGGCGCTGGGCAACACGCTGGACGAGACCACGCCGACGCTCGGCTGCGGCCAGAGCGCGAACACCGGCCCGGCAGCGACCGAGCCGCTGGAGGTGTTCAACCTCGTCGAGAACCCGACCTTCCCGCTGTTCATCGGCTCATCGCCGAACTGGATGATCCCGGTGGGCGCCGACCTGAACGCGACCATCGTCACGCAGGACGGCACGCTGACGCTGCAGACCGCACAGGTCAACGTGCAGCAGGACGGCAAGAAGCTCACCTGGACCGGCCTGGGCGAGTTCAAGGCGATCGCGTCGGACCCGGCCAGCACCAGCGTGCGCAACCCGCAGAACCTGGAGAGCTACGTGCACCCGGATGCGAAGGCGGTGCTCGCGTTCGACATCGTGGTCGACCAGGCGCCGCAAGGCAGCGTGAAGATCCGCATCGACTGCGGCTACCCGTGCCGCGGCGAACTGGACGGCACCGCGGTGCTCAAGGCGCTGCCGCTGGGCACGAAGGCCACGGTGAAGATCCCGCTGTCGTGCTTCGCGGAGGCCGGCGCTGACTTCTCGGCGATCGACACCGCCTTCCTGGTGCAGACCGACAAGCCGTTCAGCGCGAGCTTCGCGAACATCCGCTGGCTGGTGAACGCGAGCGGCGATGCCGACACCCATGCCTGTGCCGAGCTGGCACCACCGCCGCCGCCCGCCATCGAGCCGCTGCCGGGCCCGAGCGCGACGCTGCTGGGAGCCGACGGCCTGCTCAGCGGCCTGGCGACGGGCATGTACACCTCGACGCCGACGCACGTGGTGGCCACGGTGGCGAACGGCGAGGCCGACCTGCAGTTCGCGGCCGACGGCGGCAACGGCACGTTCTACTTCACCGGCAGCGGGTTGAACCTGAGCGGCTATGCGGGCGGCACGCTGCAGTTCGAGCTGGCGGTCAGCAGCTGGGGCACCAACACCAAGGGCCTCGCGATCAAGATGGAGAGCCCGGGCGATGGCTGCCGCAACGTCGACTACGTGATCCCCGATGCGATGAAGCCGCCGGCCGACGGCGCCTTCCACGCGGTCACGCTGAACGTGGCGGACGTGACTGCGGTGAAGAACGCACCGTGTTTCACGCTCGACAACATCACCGTGCCGTTCGGGATCTTCCCGGTGTGGGACGACCAGCAGGGGGTGAGCTTCAAGGTGCGGAACGTGAAGCTGGTGCAGTGACGCCCTGGCGCCACGCCCGGGGCGACTGCCCGCTGATGCGCTTGAAGGCGTTGCTGAAGGCGCTCTCGGAGGTGTAGCCGAGCGCGCGCGCGATCACCGCCACCGGCGTGGCTTCGGTGCGCAGCGCGCGTTCGGCGAGGCGCATCCGCCAGTCGGTGAGGTAGGTCAGCGGTGCGACGCCCGCGACCGTGCGGAAGTGCAGCGCGAAGGTCGTGCGCGACATCGCACACGCCTTCGCGAGTTCGTCCAGGTGCCAGGCGCGCGCCGGCTCGCCGTGCATCAGCCGCAGCGCGGGGGCGAGGCGTGGGTCGCCCAGCGCGCGCAGCCAGCCGGCGGGCATCGGGCCGGCGGTCTGCAGGTGCGCGCGCAGGATCTGGATGAACAACAGCTGTGCGAGTTGCGCCGAGGCGAGCTGCGACCCCGGCAGCCCGGTGGCCTGTTCCTCGACGAGCTGGGCCAGCACCCAGCGGAAGATCGCTGCCTGCGGCGAGGCCGCCTGGATGTGGATCCACGGCGGCAGCACGTCGGCCAGCAGCCGCCCGCTGGTGGGGTCGAGCAGCACGTGGCCGCCGATGTGCGCGAAGTCCTCGCCGCTGCCGACCGCCGCCGTCGCACGGGCCGAGCCCGAGAACAGCGCCATCGCATCGACGGGCGTCACGTCGGGTGCGCTGGCCAGCACGAAGGAGCGGCGCGCCGCCAACAGGCCGACATCGCCGGTGTCGAAGCGGATCGGCTCGGGCTCGCCGTCGATGCGAACCCAGCAACTGCCTTTGACGATCGCGAAGAACTTGATCTTCTCCGGCGCCGGAAACCGGATCGCCCAGGCGCCGCCGGCGGTGAATCCCCCGGTGACGAGCGATTCCGCGCGCGTGTACTTGAGGATGTCGGAGAACGGATCGGTCTGCATTTGCGTACTGTCGCGCAAGTATTGCGAACGTTCAAGCATTCACAGTCCGGCTGCGGCGTCCTATCGTCTCGGCATGAATCAATTCAACGAAGAACTTGTCCTCGTGACCGGTGGCACCGGCTTCATCGCGCAGCACTGCATCCTCGCGCTGCTGGCGCGCGGCCACCGCGTGCGCACCACCGTGCGCTCGCGGGAACGCGAGGCGGAGGTGCGTGCCAACCTGCGCGCCGGTGGCGCTGAGCCGGGGGATCGCCTCGTGTTCGTCGAGGCCGACCTGACGGCTGACGCGGGGTGGGCACAGGCCGCCGCCGGATGCCGCTACGTGCTGCACGGTGCGTCACCCACGCCGTCGGGCGATCAGGTCCGCGAAGAGGACTGGATCGTGCCCGCGGTCGACGGCAACCTGCGCGTGCTGCGGGCTGCGCGCGATGCCGGCGTGCGGCGCGTGGTGCTGACCTCGGCCTTCGGTGCGGTGGGCATCGGCCACGGGCCGATGACGCGGCCGTTCGACGAGACCGACTGGACCGACCTGTCGGGCCATGTGTGGCCGTACCAGAAGTCGAAGACGCTCGCGGAGCGCGCGGCGTGGGATTTCGTCGCGAGGGAAGGGCGCGGGCTGGAACTGTCCGCCGTCAATCCGGTGGCGGTGCTCGGCCCGGCCTTGGGTGCGGACACCTCGCACTCCATCCAGCTGGTCAAGCGCCTGCTGGACGGTCAGCCGGGTTCGCCGAAGGTCAACACCGGCATCGTCGACGTGCGCGACGTGGCGGACCTGCATGTGCGTGCSATGACGAACCCTGCCGCCGCGGGCGAACGCTTCATCGCGACCGCCGGCGAGAGCCTGTGGCTGGTGGAGATCGCGAAGGTGCTGCGGCGCCGCATGGGCGTGGCAGCCGGCAGGGTGTCGACACGGGCGCTGCCCAACTGGTTCGTGCGGCTGCTGGCACGGCGCAATCCGGCGATGGGGGGCATCGTGCCGCTGCTCGGCCTGAACTTGAACGCGACGGGCGAGAAGGCGCGGCGCGTGCTGGGCTGGTCGCCGCGCTCGAGCGAGGAGGCGATCGTGGCGGCGGCGGAGAGCCTGGTGCGGCTGGGGTTGGTGCGCGCGTGATGGCGGTCGGCTGGAGGAGGGGGCCGTTCACCGAACACCGAAAGGGATGCTGGTGATGGCTGTCCAGAGCCGCCGCAGACCCTTTGGCGGCGCTGGCGGGAGATGAGTCAGTGGAACTCGCATGAGAACCGCTTCCGTCAGAACGATGCCTCGCAGGTCGCGAGGGTCGCCGGCCAACTGCATCGCCGCGGAATACTCCGCACTTGTCGACGCGACCGCCTCCAGGCGTCTCCTGCCGGCGTCATCCCCCTGCGCCATCTCCTTTGCAAGCTCATCGGCGGCGACGTAGAGGGGCTCGTTGCTGAGCAGCCCCTTGGCGGACACTTTCGTCTCGAAGTCCCGGACCAGGAAGGCACCCTGGAACTTGACGCCCTGCGGCGAGAGCAGAACCTGCGCGAATGCCATCGGCACGAAGGCGATCAGGCACTCGGCGTCTTCGGCGCTGATGTTTTGCGACACGAGTGCTTGAACGAGCGCGTCGAGGTCCTCGAACGAGTTGCTGGCGATCGTGTCCAGGAAGCGCTGGACTTTCTGTCTGGAGGTCAGGGTCATTTTCCGGAATCGTCCCTCGCTGGCCCGCCGATTCGTTGCCTGATGGCGATGAGCTGGTCGTAGTTGACCTCGGGCCAGTGCGGTGTCTTGTACGCGTGCGACTGGAACGCTCGGATGAAGCGCCAGAACGGCAGGAGGACCTCCGCCGGATCTCCTAGCAGGGAGAGGACGGACGACGCCTGGCTGCGCGCGCTGTCGGGGGCGAACTCCAGGTCGAGCATCACCGTCGACCCGATGGGCTTGAAGTGCATGAAGTAGCCGTCGGGTTCAAGGTGCCACCAAACGCAAGCCTCCGAGCCGGAGGCCGCCCGGCCCAGCGCTTCGATCAGGTCTTGAATCGGGTTGTTGGGAACGTCGGACGCGTCGATCTCGATGGTCCTGTTGCCGACGGCAAGGCGTAGCGGCAACCATCCGTGAGACGGCGGTTCGTGGTGGATGCGGAGGTTGTTCATGATTCGGAATCTTCGTCCGGCAAGTCTTCGTCAGCGGCGTAGAACACGTGCCCCTTGTTTGAAAACATCAGGCTGTCAAGGAATGTGGTCCGCCGGACCCATTCGACGTCGAGCATGGGCAGGTCACCGAGGTTGGTTCCGGCGTATGCCGGGGTTGACCATTCGGCGCTGACACGCGCCTTGGCCTGCTGAACGGCATCCTGTTCCGACACCCCGCGAACGATGCGGGTCGCGTAGAAGCCGACTATGGGCGGATCGGAGGCATCGGGGCCGGGAACCTGAATCCGGGTTCCATGGAGCAAGACGCGGTAGTAGGGCACGATGTCTTGGCACCCTCAAACGCTGATCTGTCCCAGCGCATGGCGAACGGCCGGCCAATCGGTCGATGCTGGCAGCCGAACAAGGTCCGGCTTGGACAGGCGACACCGCTGCTCGTGCTCCCGCAACAGCCCTTCGGCATCGATGTGAACCTCGGGTGAGAACGCGCCCGACACCGTACGCTCGACCCGCTCCGACATCGCGGTCATGAGTCGCTCATGGAGCGAGAGGCACTCTGCCAAGAAATCCGAACGAGTCAGGCTGTAGCTGCCGAACGGCGCGGACCAGGCGGGGGAACCTTCGATGAGCTTGTCCCGGTGATCCCATTCGATGTGAACCATCGACTCGTCCGACCACAACACGATGTCCGCGGATGGCGACAGGTAGGCCGTGTCGAGTTGGCGCTGGCCGATCCAGGTACATGCCGCGTCGACTGTCGACCAGTCGTCGTTGTCGTCGCGCTCGGCGTTCTTGTCGCACCAAGCCGACATTCGTTTCAGCGTCCGCTTGCGGCCCTCGCCGGCAATGTGCGGGATCAAGTCTGCTGGGACGGGTTCGAGCGCGCGGGCTGCCATCTCCACGACATCTTCGTACAGCCGTGCAACCTGATACTCGCAGAAGCGTGACAGCCCTGGCTCCTGCGCCGAGAGGCTGTACTCGAGCAGCTTGGAAGCTCCGACTTCGATCCAGTAGTGACCATCGGTCAACCCGAACCAATGAAGATCCAGCATGCCTGCGCTGCCCCATGGCTTGATTGTCTCGAGGGGCAGCAACGTGAAGTTGAACAGCATGGCGATCACCCGCCCGTGCGATTGGCCGCAAGCTGCCGCCGGCGCTCGTGGCGCAGCAGCGCGGTGCGCGCCCAGGCCGTGAGGCTACGGTTCGAGAACGCGGCCACCTTCAGGCGCAACGCGATCGACACCGTCGCCAGCGCCGGCAGCAGGATCGGGCCGGCCAGCACGCCGAACCATTGGCGCATGTTGTAGAACAGCGCGCCGGCCCGTGGCGCGTGGAACTGCCACAGCCACGCGGCACCCACCAGCCAGCCCAGGAACAGCAGTGCGCGCGTCGAGAGCGGCCGGGCCGGCAGCGGAATGTGGCCGATGCCGAAACCCCAGACGACGCGAGCCAGCACGATCACGGTCACCACCGTCATCGCGAGCATCAGCAGCGACCCGATCGACACCATCACCGAGGCCGCCGAGCGCTTCTGCATGCCCGCGAACAGCACGTGCTGGCCGCGCTCCAGGTCGTCCATGCAGGCGGCGCGGGCATCGCCGAGCTGCTGGGCTTCGCCGGCGGGCAGCTCAGGCAGCGCTGCCCGGCTCATCGCGCCCCACAGGGCCGTCATGTCCGGCGGGCAGTCGGTGGGGATGTCGGCCCGGCCCGTCGCGCTCTGGTGGCCCGCGAGGAACAGCAGGTGGGCTTCGGTGGCCGCGAAGTCGTCGAGGTCGGTGCGCAGTGCGCGAAGGTGCGGCCACCAGTCCAGGCCGCTCGGCTGGGGCACCGGGTCGCGCAGCGAGATCAGCGTGCAGTTGCGTGCGCGCAGGACGTCGCCGCGCGTCTGCTCCATCATCAGGTCCATCGCGCGCATCGGCGTGGCCCAGCCGTCGATCGGGCGCATCGGCCAGGCCGGCGCGGAGGCGTCGATGCAGGTGGCATGGCCGAGCGCCGGGTCGAATTCGCGCAGGCCGTGGTTGTCGAGGACGCCGCCGTCGCCCAGGTGATGCCTGCCGCAGCGGATGGGTTCGAACACCCCGGGCACCGCGCTCGACGCCGCGATGGCGCGCGCGACCGGCAGGTCGTTCATCGTCAGGTAGCTGGCATCGGGCTGGCGCGGCAGGCGCCGGTCGCCCAGCAGCACCACGCAGCGGTTGCCCTGGGCGTAGTCGGAGCAGGCGATGCGCCACTCCGGCAGCTCGGTGGGCCACACATCCGCCGCGGCCGCTCGATGCAGGCGGCGCAGCCAGCGGCGATTGATGCGTGACATCGCGTCCGAGAAGCCGAACTCGTTGCGCACCAGCCCGCTGCTCAGCGCGCGAATCGACGCCATCACGCGCAGCCGGGGGTTGTGGCGGCTCTTGCGAAAGAGAGCCAGGTGTGCACGCAGCGCGCACTGCGCCAGCGCATCGTCGCGCACCGGCCCGTGCCGTGCCTCGGCCAGCCATTCCTGCAGGAAGAAGCCCGCGGCGATCGATCCGCCCGAGATGGTCACCAGCATCTTCAGTTCGCGCAGGCGCCCTTGGGCTGCCAATGCGTGCAGTGCACCCAGGTGATAGAAGGCGGCGCGAAACCCCCCGCCCGAGAGCGAGAGCTGGTGGATCTGCCCGTCATCCGCCGCAGCGGTGTCGGTGGTGGGGTGGGGAATGCTGGAGAAGGTCATGACTTGACTCTGAGGCCGACTCGGGTGTTCTCGAATTCGAAGCGATAGGCGGCGCCACAGGCCTTGCCGCGCTCGGTCGAGCGGAGCGCTTCATCCGTGTCGATGGCTCGCATCCGGCGCCGCAGTTCCCGGGCCGTCTGGGTCACCGTCCAGGCCGACACGGAAGCACAGATCTTCGGGACTTCGTTCAGCGAGAGCAGCGACAGGACGTTCTCGGTGCAGGTGCCGACTGCGCTGCGAAGTGCTTCTCTGTGCGCCTCGGTTGTCTTCGAGTTCTTGCCGCGACTCAGCTTGACCGTGAGGCCGATGGCCTGCGTGTCGCAGTCGGCGGTCCGTTGGTTCAGGTCGGCCAGCGCGGACGATTGCTTGCCCAGGTAGGCGTTGACGCCTTCGACGCCGTCGGTTCGCAGGCGTTGCTCGAGGGTGGAGACGAGTTCGTTGGATGAGAGGGCAGCTGCCGGAAGCATCAGCAGTCCGACAAGAATCGCGCGTGCCATTCAGAAGTCCCGCCACTCATCTTTGATGTTCCATTTGATGGAAGAAGATGGCGTCACTGATCGCTCCTCCACTCAAGGAAGTCTTCCGCAGTGCCTTCCTCAGCCATTTCCAGTATGGCCTCTGCAACTGCGTGCTGACCCTTCGCAGCGGCGGAGGCCGCGAGGGTGCATGCCAGGAAGCCAAGATTCCATGACTTTGCAGAGGCTTCGGCTGCGAGCGCTGGAAGGCGACTCAGAGCGTTGAAGTACGACTCAGACAGCTCGTCTGGAACCTGGGTGCCTTGCTTCGCCCGACAGATCTCGACCCACGCCGGAAAATGGAAGTAGGACTCGTGGGCTGCCACCGGTGACGAGGCAAGCGCAGCAATGACGTGAGGCACGGCGGCAAACGAGGCGGGGTATACGTCACCCTGATGAGCGAGTGCACTCCAGAGTTGAAACCACGGGCTCGCTTCCCCGTCGTCGTTTGGCAGTGAAGCGAGTTGCTGAAGCAGCGCGGGAATGTCCTCCGCGGTTCCGTACGCATGATCGAGTTGCTGCCAGTGGGTACTGTCGAGACTCAGCACGAAGGTTCTCCTTTGCTCAATGTTCACATGAAGTCCCGAGGAAGACCTCTACGGTCCAGTCCATGAAGGCCCGCAGTCCAGTCTTCGCACGGCTCCACGGCATCTGCCATGTACGCCCAGGCGCGGATCTCGGTACTCGAAGGGTTCCACGGGTCAGCGAACATGGGTTGTGCGGACTTGAACTTGAATTGGTCAACGCGCGAGGCGTTCGCCTGCAACAGTCCTGTACTCGATCGATACACCAAGCGCTTGATGGATTGACTTCCCGGGCCGACTCTTCGGATCGACGGTGACTCTCAGCTGGTCGGCTGCAACCCACTCGATCCGCGGCGGAAGTCCCACTCCGTAGGTCGATTCTGCGTAGTAGATGACCGACGCGTCCTTGTCCCCGTGCGAGAACGAGCCGTGTTGCGGCGGACCCAGGTGAATCTCGTCGTACAAGGCGCCTTGACCGAAACCGAGCCCGTTGTCGACGACCTCGACGGTTGCGGCGAAGTTTCTGGATGGGCTTTCAACTTGCGTCGTCTCGACAGCTCGCGGCACGCCTTCAGAACATGCTGAGAGACCGATGGCTGCCCCAAGCAACGCTCCTGCCCAGCTCATGCGCGCCCCTTGCGCTTCTCGAACTCGCGTCAGTACTTTCCTTGCTTCCTTGGACAGTTCGATGGTCATGGATGGTCCGTCAGGCAAGCAGAAGCGCTGCAACCAGCAATACGACGCCGACGACGACGAGAGTCCAYCCCGGCTTTTCGCTGGCAAACACGAAAGTGCTCGGATCATTTGCGAGGTAGACGATCTGCACGGGCTTCCCGGCCTTGAAGTCAGCGAGCACCTCCTCTGGAAAGGAATGCTTCTGCGTGACGTCGCGACCATCTTCCGTCTTGAAATGAAACTCGGCTGTGTACGTGGAGGAGCCGCTCTGCTTGAACTCGGTGTACTTTCCAATCGGCTCAACCGTTGCGGTCTTCCCGCGCTTCTGAATGCTCGTGACTTCCGAGCGATCCTTCAACCCATAGCCGATGAAGACAAGTGCTGCGAATGCACCGAGCAACTTGAAGAGAACTTTGCCGTGAGATCTGGAGTGCATAGGGTTGAGTGGAGAATGAGTCCATGTGCTGCAATGCTGCCACGGCCGACGGCAGCCCGCCACACCGCAGATCAGCGCACAGCCGACCGAATCGCCCGTGACACCACGGCCTGCCTGCAGTGTGACTTCACAGCCCGCTCCTGCTCGCCTCGACATCTGGCCTCATTTGACAACTCTGCATGCTTCTTGACATCGGGCCCCTGCGCCGCAACACCGCCTTCCGCCATCTTTTCGCCAGCCAGTTCATCTCGGGTCTGGGCACCATGGTCAGCTATGTGGCCGTGCCCTGGCAGCTGTACGAGCTGACGCATTCCAACGCCCAGGTCGGCCTGCTGGGCCTCGTGCAACTCGTGCCGGTTGTCGCCTGCGGGCTTCTGGGCGGCGCGGTGGCGGACCGCGTGGACCGCAAGCGCCTGCTGATCGCGTCGGAGGCGCTGATGGCCCTGTGCCTGGCGGGCCTGCTGGCCAACGCATTGACCGCAGCGCCCAGCGTGCTGGCGATCTACGCGCTCGTGGCCGTGCTGCAGGGTGCCAGCGGTTTCCACCGCCCGGCGCTGGAAGCGTTGACACAGAAGCTCGCGCGGCCCGAAGAGTTCGCGGCCGTCGCAGCGCTGTCGTCGGTGCGCGGAACGATCGGCATGGTGGCCGGGCCGGCGCTGGCTGGGCTGCTGCTGGCACGCTGGGGCGCGGTAGGCGCCTATGTCTTCGACTTCTGCACCTTTCTTGCGGCGCTGTTCTTCATCTCTCGCATCCCGCGGGCGGCCGTCGGCACGGTGGAGGCTCCGAGCGAACGGCCCCATCTGCTCACCGACTTGGCCGAAGGCCTGCGCTTCGCGTGGGCACGGCCCGCACTGATGGGAACCTACATCGTGGACATCGTCGCGATGGCCTTCGCGTTCCCGGTGGCTCTGTTCCCTGCCATGGCCGCGGCCGATGGGCGCACCGAGACCGTGGGCTGGCTGCTGTCGGCGATGTCGGTCGGTGCGCTGGTCATCGGCCTCTTCAGCGGCTGGACCGGCAAGGTCATGCGCCATGGCCGCGCGGTGGTCATCGCGGCGGCCGTGTGGGCGCTGGGCATCGTGGCGCTGGGCTTCTCGCCCAGCCTGACGCTGGGTCTCCTGTGCCTGGCGGTGGCAGGTGCGGCCGACATGGTCAGCGGCGTGTTCCGCGGCACGATCTGGAACCAGACCATTCCCAACACGCTGCGCGGGCGTCTGGCCGGCATCGAGATGATCAGCTACCTGACCGGCCCGCTCATCGGCAGCGCGCGCGCCGGCTTCATGGCCGACGCCTGGGGTGTGTCAGCCGCCGTCTGGATCGGCGGCGCGATCTGCTTCGCGGGCGTCATCGCCACCGGGTTCGCGCTGCCACGCTTCTGGGCCTATCGCAGCACACCGGTGGACGTTCCGGGAGCCGTAGTGGCCTGACCGTTGACGCGACGGTGCCGGGATTCACTTGCCGGTGAAGTTCGCGACATAGTAGGCCAGCACGTCCAGGTCCTGCACCGGCACCTGGCTCAGTGCCTCGGTCATCGCTCGCGTGTAGCCGGGCCGTTCGCCGGACTTGAAGCCCTGGAGCGTCGCGCGCACGTAGTCCTCCTTCTGGCCGCCGATGCGCGGCACGCCCTGGCCGCCCGCCAGATCGGTGCCGTGGCAGAACACGCACTTGTGCTGCTGCGCGAGGGCCTGCCCCTTGCTCATGCGCTCCGCATCGGGCGGCGCACCCGGCGCCGGCGCGGGCACCGGCGGCAGCGTGCCGATGAAGTCGGAGAAGCCTCGCAAGTCGGCGTCCTTCATCGGCTTGGCCAGCGCAATCATCGCGTCGTTGTTGCGGCGGCCCTCGCGGAACAGGAACAGCTGCGTGATCGTGTACAGCGACGGCTGGCCCGCCAGCACCGGCACGCCCGCCATGTCGCTGCGGCCGTTGGCGCCGTGGCAGGCGGCGCAGACGGCGCGAAAGCGCTCGGCGTAGTCAGCCGCGGCCGCCGCACCGGTGGCAGCCGCCGAGGCGGCGCTCGAGCGGGCGGCGGGCTTCTTCGTCTGCGCCTGCGCGTGCGCCCACGAGGTCGCCATCAGCAGGATGGCCAAGGTCGCGCTGCGCTGCCAGGCCCTCACGTCACTTGCCCTTGCCGCTGTAGCTGATGCGGTAGATCGCACCGGCGTGGTCGTCGCTGACGAGCAGCGAGCCGTCCTTCATCACGAGGAAGTCCACCGGCCGGCCGAGGTAGGTGTTGTTCTCGACGAAGCCCGTCATGAACGGCTCGACCTTGGCACCGCCCTTGCCGTCCGGCCGCGCCACGTAGACACCGTTGTACTTCTTCGTGCGGTTCCACGGCCCGTGGATGGCGATGAACATCGCGCCCTGGTACTTCGCCGGGAACATCTTGCCGGTGTAGAACTTCAGGCCGAGCGAGCCGGCGTGCGGGCCGAGCAGCGCGGCGGGCTTCACGAAGTCGTCGCACGACTTGCCCCATCCGAACTCAGGGTCGGGGATGTTGCCCTGGTGGCAATACGGATAGCCGAAGTGCTGCTTGCCGGGCTGCGTGACATGGTTCAGCTCGTCGTTCGGAATCTCCTCGCTGAGCCAGTCGCGGCCGTTGTCGGTGAACCAGAGGTCACCGGTCTTCGGATCGAAGTCGAAGCCGACCGTGTTGCGCACGCCCGAGGCGATCGTCTCGATGCCCGAACCGTCGAGCTTCATGCTGTAGATCTTCGCGTACTCGCCCGGATCGCAGATGTTGCAGGGCGCACCGATGTTGTAGTAGAGCTTGTCGTTGTGGACGCGCAGGTACTTCCAGCTGTGGTCGCTGCCGCCCGGCAGCTTGTCGTTCAGCACCGCGCTCGGTTCGCCGAGGTTGTCGAGCTTGTCCTCCACGTTGTCGTAGCGAACGATCTTCTTGTGGGTGGCGAAGAACAGCGAGCCCTTGTAGAACTCGATGCCGGTCGCCTGCTCGGTCTTGTCGATGATGACCTTCGGCTCGCGCTTGCCGTCGACAGCCTTCTCGGGCAGCACGTAGACCTTGTTGGCGACGAACAGCGTGCTGACGAAGATGTTGCCCTTGGCACCCTGGCGCAGCTCGCGCGCGTCGAGCACGCCCGAGGCCCAGGTCTCGACCTTGAAGCCGGGCGGCAGCTTGAACTTCGCGGTAGGCAGCTGGTCGGCCGCGGTCGGAATCGGAAACGCCGGCACCGGCGCCATCTTCATGGCCGTGTCGGTCTTGGGCCGGCCCTTGGCCCAGCCGGGTTCGGCATCCTGGGCGGAGGCCACTGCGGCTGCGCACATGAGCGGCAGCGCGGCGACGAACGAACGCAGGCGGATCTGATGCATGTCTCACTCCTGATGTGGTTGTGTGAGAAGCCATCGGCCCGCATGGTGACGAGCCCGTGGCCTCTGCGGTTATCAGTGTCGCGAGGGGGCATCTTGAGTCATGACCGTGGCGCTGTCCACCCGCGCCCGGGCACTCACCGAGCCTTCGGTGGCAAGCCCATCTTGGCCAGCGTCAGCGTCTCGTCGGCGCGACCCCAGCCGCCGTCGGCGACCTCTTCGACCAGCACCATCGAGAAGGGCCGGGCCTTCTCGCCGAAGTACTCGACGAACATGGCCGTGGTGCGGTGGATGATTTCTTCCTTGCGGGCGTGGTCGACGGTGCCCTCGGGGAACTTGAAATTGGCGAATGGCATGGGGTTCTCCTGTGGAGTGCAATGAAGGTGAAGGCATTCTTGTTGTTATCGAATGACGGATAAATGCCGCGCGGAAGCCATGTGAATTCCGCCATCGATAACAATCGGCGCATGGATCGCCTCGACACCCTGCTGCTGTTCACCCGCATCGTGGAGACCGGCAGCTTCAGCCGCGCCGCGGAGATGCTGGACATTCCGCGGCCCTCCGCCACCAACGCGATCAAGGAACTGGAGGGCCGGCTGGGGGTGCGGCTGCTCGATCGCACGACGCGCCAGGTGCGCCCCACCCACGACGGATCGGCCTACTACGAACGCTGCGTGCATGTGCTGTCGGAACTGGACGATGCCGAGGCCTCGCTCAAGCACGTGGCGGCCAACCCGCGTGGCACGCTGCGCGTGGACCTGCACGGCACCCATGCGATGCTGATCGTGCTGCCGCAGATCAACGACTTCCGCAGCCGCTATCCCGACATCGACCTCGTCATCAGCAGCGGCGACCGGCTGGTGGATCTCGTGCGCGAGGGCGTGGACTGCGTCGTGCGTGCCGGCCAGCTGCGCGATTCCAGCCTCATCGCGCGCCGGCTTGCCGTGCTGCCGCAAGTGCTGTGTGCCAGCCCCGACTACCTGGCCCGCTTCGGCACGCCCGGTCATCCCGACGAACTGGCCGACCACCAGATGGTGCGATTCTTCTCGAGCACCGGTGGCATCGACTATCCGCTGACGCTGCTGGTCGACGGCGTGGCCAGGGATTTCTCGCTGCGTGGCTGGGTCAGCGTCAACGATGCCGAGAACTACGCGCTGTGTGCCAGGCGCGGCTGCGGCATCGTTCAACTGCCGCGCTTCCATGTGGACGAGGATCTGAAGTYGGGTCGCCTGGTGGAGCTGCTGCACGAGTGGCCCAGCCCGTCGATGCCGCTGTCGGCGCTCTATCCCTACCGGCGCCAGCTCTCGCCGCGGGTGCGGGTGTTCGTCGATTGGCTGGCGCAGCTTTATGAGCGTGCGTTTCCGGCCTGATCCGCGCTGGAAACCAGGCTGGCAACGCAGCCGGCTCTGCGCGGCCATTCCTCCCCCGCATCAGGGGAGGTTCAACTGCATCGCCGTGGAGTACACCGGGGCTCCAGCGCCCGCAAGGAGCCTCCATGAGCACCGACTTTCGCGCCCAGATCATCGCCCCGGCAGCGGCCTATGGGCAGGGCGACACCGGCCTGTTCCCGTTCGACCTGTTCGATCGCCAGTGCCTGGCGCAGGGCGATTCGTGGTTCTCGATCGGCTCGATTCCGCCGGGGCTCACGAGCAACGTGCTGGCCGAGCTGTGGCTTTCGCAGGCGGCGGTGATCGTCAATTGCGCGCGGCCGAGCAAGACGCTCGCGCACATGGCCGACGCGCTGTCGGAGACGATGTTCCTGCGGTTGCTGCGCGGGCCGTCGTCGTTCCAGTGGGATGCGATCCTGCTGTCGGGCGGCGGCAACGACCTGATCGATGCCGCGTCGGTCGGCCCCGATGCGCCGCGCGACCGGCGGCTGCTGCTGCGCGCCGACGAGCGCGCGGCCGTGCCGGCCGATGCGGCGGGCTACCTCAGCGAGGACGGCTGGCACACCTTCGAGCAGCACCTGGGCGAGGTCTTCGCGTGGTTCATCGCCGAACGCGCCTCGGGGCAGAACTGGCACACGCCGACGGTGCTGCACAACTACGCGCCGATCATGCCGAGGYCGAGTGGCGCGGGCTTTGTCAGCGGGCCGTGGCTGCAGCCGGCGCTGGTGGCCTTCGGTGTTCCGATCGACGACTGGGGCGATGTGGCGGCCGAGTTGATGGCGCGGCTGGATCAGTTGCTGCGCGGCCTGGTGGATGAGCACCTGGCGGCGGACCCGGCCGATACGCTGGTGATCGTCGACACGCAGTCGGCGGGGTTGGTGCTGGCGGACCCGACGGAGGAGGGCGTTTCCGGGGACTGGCAGAACGAGATCCACCCGACGCGGGAGGGCTACAAGAAGCTGGGTGTCGCCTGGCGGGCGGTGCTGGAGGGGTTGCTGTAGTTGCAGAGCCCGCGCTGGGTACGGCTCAGGGCAGCTCGAACTCCTTGAGATCGCTCCACAGGTACGACAGGTAGGCCTCGCGCACACCGGGCATCCGGCAGGCCTCCAGCAGCCCGGCGCACTGGTTTCGTGCCGAGATGTTGGCGGCCAGCCAATCGTCGATGGGCGCGCCGGCGGCCTGCGCGAGCAGGCCGGGCAGGAACACGAGGTCGAGGGCGCGCGGCGCCTGCGACGGCGCCCGCTCGGGCCGGTTGCTCGAGACCTCGTACCAGGTCTGGTACCTGGCCGGCACCGCGCCGGTC
>NZ_JBFUFQ010000093.1:0-21332 GCF_056403355.1 Rhizobacter sp. P2_H3
TGCAAGGCGAAGGCAGCTTCAACGTGATCCAGGCCGAGGCGCTGCGCTGGCTGCGCGCGCTGTGCGACGAACACGGCATCGTGCTGATAGCAGACGAGGTGCAGACCGGCTTCGGCCGCACCGGCCGGCTGTTCGCGATGGAGCACTTCCCGGACGTGCAGCCGGACATCCTCGTCAGCGCGAAATCGCTGGCCGCCGGCCTGCCGCTGTCGGCGGTGACCGGGCGCGCCGAGATCATGGATGCGCCCGCCCCCGGTGGGCTCGGCGGCACCTATGCCGGCAACCCGCTGGCGATCGCCGCCGCGCATGCGGTGATCGGCGTGATGCACGACGAGCAGCTGCCGGCGCGCGGCCAGACGCTCGGCGACCGGCTGAAGGCGGTGCTGAACGACATGCGGGCGGCCGTGCCGCAGATCGTCGACGTGCGCGGGCTGGGTGCGATGGTGGCGGTGCAGTTCAACCGCGCCGGCAGCGATGAGCCCGATGCCGCGTTCACGAAACAGGTGCAGGCCGAGGCGCTGCAGCGCGGGCTGATCCTGCTGAGCTGCGGCGTCGATGCCAACGTGATCCGCTTCCTGTTCCCGCTGACGATTCCCGACGCGCACTTCACCGAGGCGATCGGGATCCTGCAGGCGTCGCTGCGGGCTGCCGGTGTTGTGGCAACAGCCGCTGCATGAAAGAACTCCGCGAGCGCCTGCAAGCCGAAGGCGTCCACACGCTGATCGCGCAGTTCACCGACGTGCACGGCGTCGCGAAGGGCAAGTACGTGCCGCTCGCACATCTTGAGAGCCTGCTGGCCGAAGGCGCGGGCTTTGCCGGCCCGTCGATCTGGGGCACCGGGCTGCCGCGCACCGGCCCGCGTTCGGAGTACTACGGCCGCGGCCAGCCCGAGACGGCCCGCGCGCTGCCGTGGATGCCCGGCTATGCGCGCATCGTCTGCGACGGCTTCGTGGCCGGCGAGCCGTTCGACGCCTGTCCGCGCCAGGTGCTGAAGCGCCAGGTGGCGCGGCTGGCTGAACGCGGCTGGCTGCTCCGCACCGGCATCGAGCCGGAGTTCTTCCTGCTGCGCCGCACGGCCGATGGCGGCATCGCCCCGGCCGATGCGCACGACGCGCTCGACAAGCCGTCGTACGACCTGAAGACGCTGCCGCGCCAGGCCGCCTTGCTGCACGAACTCGCCGCGGCGCTGACCGCCTGCGGCCTCGACGTGTTCCAGGTCGACCATGAAGACGCCCACGGCCAGTACGAGCTGAACTTCCACCATGCCGAGGCGCTCGCGAGTGCCGACCACCTGATGCTGTTCAAGATGGCGGCGCAGGCGCTGGCCGAGCGGCACGGCAGCATCTTCTCGATGATGCCGAAGCCGTTCGCGAACCAGCCGGGCAGCGGCATGCACTTCCATGTGTCGCTGTGGGCCGGTGGCGATTGCCTGTTCGCTGATCGGCAGCAGCCTTTGTCGACGCTCGCGCTGCAGTTCATCGCCGGCGTGCTGGCGCATTCGGCCGCGCTGTGCGTGCTGGCCGCGCCGACGGTCAACAGCTACAAGCGGCTGGTGGTCGGCGAATCGCTGTCGGGCACGAGCTGGGCGCCCGCCTACGTGGCACATGGCCCGAACAACCGGACCGCGCTGGTGCGCACGCTGAACGGCCGCTTCGAATGGCGCGTGCCGGATGCATCGGCGAATCCGTACCTGGCGACCGCGGCGCTGATCGCGGCCGGCCTCGACGGCATCGAGCGCGGCCTCGACCCCGGCCCGGCCTGCACCGACGACCTGTTCCAGCTGTCGCTCGCGCAGATCCGCGAACGCGGCATCGGGCTGCTGCCGCAGGGCCTGGGCGAGGCCGTCACGGCGCTGGAGGCCGATGCGGTGATCCGCGCCGCGCTCGGCGAGACACTGGCCGGCGAGTTCATCCGCCTGAAGCGCGCCGAGTGGACCGAGTACGCGCGCCACGTCAGCGGCTGGGAGATCGCGCGGTACGCTAGCGCCTTTTGATCCGCCCCCTCGAATGACCTCTCCGACCTCGGCCTCTGCGGCCGCCGGCCCTGCGCACGCGCCGTGGCTCTCCTACCTCTGCCTCGGCAGCTCGATGGCCCTGGTGGGCAGCTACGTGGGACTGTCGAAGCTGCTGCTCGCGGTGTTCCCGGTGTTCCTGCTGGCCTGGCTGCGCTTCGGCATGGCGGCCGTCGCGATGGCCGGCTGGGTGCGGCGGCGCCCCGGTGAAGCGCCGCTGAGCCGGCACGACCGCATCCTGCTGTTCTTCGAATCGTTCTTCGGCAACTTCCTGTTCTCGATCTGCATGCTGTTCGGCGTCGGCATGAGCTCGGCGCTGGCCGCCGGCGTGATCATGGCGGCGATCCCGGCCGCGGTGGCGATCCTGTCGCGGCTGTTCCTGAAGGAGCGCATCCTGCCGCGCGTCGCTGCCGGCATTGCCTGCGCGGTGGGCGGCATCGCGCTGGTGTCGGTGGTGGCGCACGGCRGTGAGGACAAGGGCAGCTCGCTGCTCGGCAACCTGCTGCTGTTCGGTGCGGTGCTGTGCGAGGCCTCGTACGTGGTGATGGGCAAGAAGCTCGCCGGCAACGTCTCGGCCAAGCGCATCAGCGCGCTGGTCAACCTGTGGGGGCTGGCGCTGGTGACGCCGTTCGGGCTGTGGCAGGCCTGGTCGTTCTCGTTCGGCGCGGTGCCGGCGGCGTCGTGGTCGCTGCTGCTGTTCTATTCGCTGGCGGCCAGCATGGTCACCGTGTGGCTGTGGATGACCGGGCTGCGCCACGTGCCGGCCTCGTCGGCGGGGATCTTCACGGTGCTGCTGCCGATCAGCGCGGCCGTGGTCGGCGTGGTGTTCCTCGGCGAGCGGATCAGCGTGACGCAGGCCGCCGCGTTCGGGCTCGCGATCGCCGGCGTGCTGCTGGCGACCTGGCCGTCGCGTTCACGCCAGAACTGATTCGCTGCGCGCGATGCGCGCGACCTCGCGCGCCGGCTCGGTCTTGAGCTTGTGGTCCGACCACACCTGGCGCCAGCGGCGCGCGCCGGGCAGGCCGTTGCGCAGGCCCAGCATGTGGCGCACGACGCGCGACCACGGCTCGCCCTTCAGGCCGACGCGCTCCATGTAGTCGACCATCTGCTGCTCGATGGCCGCGCGGTCGAGCTCGTGGTGCGGCACACCGAAGAACAGCGCGTCCCACTGCGACATCAGCCACGGGTTGTGATACGCCTCGCGGCCCAGCATCACGCCGTCGAGGTGCTGCAGCTGTTCGGTGATCTCCTCCTGCGTCGTGACGCCGCCGTTCAGCACGATCGTCAGGTGCGGGAAATCGCGCTTCAGCCGGTGCACCGTCTCGTAGCGCAGCGGCGGCACCTCGCGGTTCTCCTTCGGGCTGAGGCCCTTCAGCCACGCATTGCGCGCATGCACGATGAAGACCTCGCAGCCGGCCTCGGCGATCTGGCCGACGAAGTCGCGCACGAATTCGTAGCGCTCGTCCTGGTCGATGCCGATGCGGTGCTTCACCGTCACCGGGATGGCCACCGCATCGCGCATCGCCTTCACGCTGTCGGCTACCAGCGCCGGCTCGTTCATCAGGCAGGCGCCGAACGCGCCGCGCTGCACCCGCTCGCTCGGGCAACCACAGTTCAGGTTGACCTCGTCGTAGCCCCATTGCTCGGCGAGCTTCGCGCAGAAGGCCAGGTCGGCCGGCTCGCTGCCGCCGAGCTGCAGCGCCACCGGGTGCTCCTCGGCATTGAAGTCGAGGTGGCGCGGCCGGTCGCCGTGGATCAGCGCGCCGGTCGTGACCATCTCGGTGTACAGGCGCGTCTGCTTCGTCAGCAGGCGGTGGAAGTAGCGGCAGTGGCGATCGGTCCAATCCATCATCGGGGCGACGGACAGGCGCCAGGGGGATGCAGGCAGCGCGGGATCGGACATCGGCGTAACGAAAGGCGGCAAAGACGCCATTGTCCATCCACCGCCAATGCCCCTTCCGGAGGACGCTTCGTGACGGCGTGCGCAGTCGGCAGGCAGGGGATTGTCAACTAGTGTGAGCGGATGTATCGGAGCGGCTTGTCTTGTCTACATTGCGCCCATCGCCTCTCGAGGCCGCTTCGAAAACTCCGATGCCACAGCCCTCCCACCGCGGCTTCACGCTCATCGAACTGATGATCGCCGTCGCCATCGTCGCGATCCTCGCGAAGATCGCCCTCCCCGCCTACACCGACTACCTCAAGCGATCGCGCGTGCCGGCCGGGCTCGATGCCTTGTCGGCCTACGCGATCCGCATGGAGCAGTACTACCAGGACAACGCCTCCTACGGCAACAGCAATGCCACCGCGTGCGCACTCGCCGCGCCGAGCGGCGTCGACAGCTTCAGCTTCAGCTGCGCGCTCACCAGCACCACCCAGTACAAGCTCACCGCCACCGGCAGCGGCCGACTCGCCGGCTACAGCTACTCGATCGACTACGCGGGAGCGCGCAGGACCGAGGCCCACCCGAAGGGCACGCCCTCCGGCAACTGCTGGTCCACCCGGGGGTCGACATGCGAAGGCTGAACCCGCAGCAGCGCGGCTACTCGTTGATCGAGTTGCTGGTCGCGCTGACGATCTCGGCGATCCTGATCGGCGCCGGCATGCCGGCCTTTGCCGACTACCTGCGCAACAGCAAGCTGCGCGAGGCCGGCAACACGCTGCTCGCCGATGCGCTGTACGCGCAGAGCGAGGCCATCAAGCGCAACGCGGCGCTGTCGCTGGTGGTCTCCGGCACGTCGGTCAGCGTCACGGACGCCGGCGGCACCACGGTCCGGCAGCGCGCGCAGCCCGACGGAGTGTCGGCCACCGCCGACGTGACCGTCGCCCTCGACAGCTCCGGCCGCCCTGCTGCCGATGCCTCCATCAACCTGCAGATGGCAAGCGTGACCTGCTCTGCCGACATCCGCTGCCCCGGCCTGCGCCTGGATGCCGGCGGTGGCATCCGCCTGTGTGGAGACAACACCTCATGCAATTGATCTCTCGTCAACGCGGCATCGGCCTGATCGATGCGCTGGTCGCACTGAGCATGCTGGCCTTCGGCATGCTCGGCATGACCCGCATGCAGGGCCGGCTCATCACCCAGGGCAGCGACGTGCAGATGCGACTGATCGCCTCGCGCGCGGCCGAGGAACTGCTCGGCACCGTGCTGGCCGACAGCGCCAACGCCGCCTGCTATACCGTGCCGGCCACGGGCACATGTTCCAGCACCACGGCATCCACGAGTGCAGCCGCATGGAGAATTGCGACTCTGGCCTCGCTGCCCACGTACAGCGTGTCCAACGCGCCCGGCGCTGTCGTCACGCTGGACAGCTCGACCGGCCGCTTCAAGGTGGTGGTGAGCTGGGGCGCCAAGGCCACCACGCTCGGCGGCGAATCGATAGCCGACACCCACAACGTCACGGTGACCACCGATGTGCGCCAGTGACACGCCGCGCCGTGCCGGGCAACGCGGCACCTCGCTGATCGAACTGCTGGTCGGCATCGTCGTCGCGTTGCTGATCGGGCTGGTCGCGATGGGAATGGCGATCAGCTTCGCCGCGACGCAGCGCCAGGCCGTCGGCACCTCCAGCGCGACGAGCAGCGGCTCGTCGGCGATCGAGATCTTGCGCACAAGGACCCTGCCGACCGGGCTGGGCTTCTTCGGCAGCAGCAGCTTCCGCTGCGAGAGGCTGAACCTCAGCTACGGCAGCAGCGTGCTCGGCGACGGCACTGCCTTCTCGCCGCTGAACGTCACGCGCCCGTCGACCGGCCTGTTCGACACGCTGGACGTGATGCATGCCTCCAGCGTCTATGGCGGCACCGAGGTGCCGCTGCTCAGCGCCACCGCCACCGCCGCGTCATTGAAGGCGCATCTGCCCGCTTCGACGGGGCAGGTGGTGCTGCTGTCGCCTGCCACCGCGGGCGCGCCCTGCACGGTGCGCTCCGTCACCGGCATCACCGCCGCCACGGCCGACACCTACGAGCAGCTGAGTTTCGGGTCGTCGGGCAGCGATGGCGCGTACAACCAGGCCACGTTCTCGGCCTCGACCAGCTACGCCGCCGGTGACCGCATTGCCTTGCTGGGCGCCTTGTCCGCCTACCGCTACAGCGTGACGAACAACGCACTGCAGCAGACGGACCTGATCGCCGGCACCACGGCCACGCTGGCCCGCAACGTGATGGCGTTCCGCGTGCAGTACGGTGCGGCCGCGTCGACCAGCTCGCGCGCGCTGGACAGCTGGGTCAACCCGGGCGCGAGCACCGAATGGGCGACGGTCGACAGCGCCCACCTCGGCCGGATCCTGGCGATGCGCGTGCARCTGCTGCTGCGCAGCCCCCAGCCCGAGAAGCCCAACACCAGCACCGGTGTGTGCGAGGCGACAACCATCGCGCCGACCTTGATGACCGGTGAAACCTATGCGCTGGCCACCGCCGACAGGTGCTACCGCTACCGCCTGGTGAGCACCGTGATCCCGCTTCGAAACATCACCGGAGGCCTGAAATGACCCCACGCGCCCGACACCAACGCGGCGGCTCGCTGTTCCTGGTGCTGATCGTGCTGGCCACGCTGATGCTCAGCGGCCTGGCGCTGGCCCGCATGACCGATACCGGCACGCTGCTCGCCGGCAACCTGGCCAGCCGCGCCGCGGCGCTGCAGGCCGCCGAGGTCGGGGTCAACAACGGGTATGCCGCGGTGCAGGGGCTCACGGATGAGGAGTCGACCGCCCAAAGCTTGACGTGGTATCGGCGCACGCTTGACACGAACCAGACGGCCCAAGGGTTGCCGAACTCGGTGCCGTGGAGCAACACACCCGCCAGCACCGTCGGCGCGATGACGGTGAACTACTACGTCGAGCGCGTGTGCGACTACACCACCGCTGCCATCACCGACGCCACCAAGCAGTGCCTGCTGAAGGAAGTCGACATGCCGGTCAATCGCGCCGAAGACCCGGGCGACCGCGACAAGCAGCTCGACAACCCCTACGCCACGCAGTTCCGCATCACGACCCGCGTCACCGACCAGCGCAACACGACGGTCTATGTGCAGGCCCTGGTGACCAAGGGCAGCAACTGAACTTCGCTCGAGAGGATGTGACCATGTCGTTCTTCATCAATCGCCCGGGCGCCCTGTGGGTGTCGTTGCTCCTGCTGGGACTCCCGTCGGCGCACGCCACCGACGTGGCGACCCGGCCGCTGAAGGCCAGCGTGCTGGTCAAGCCGAACGTGATCATCGGGATGGACGATTCCGGGTCGATGGATGCAGAAGTGCTGTTCGACGAAACGAACAGCGGCATGCTGTGGTGGGATAGGACCACCAAGCAAGCGTGGTCCAACGGCAAGCTTCGCGACAAAACGAGCAATTCCGACCTATACGGCTATCTCTTTCCCAACGGGGCAAACGTCTCGATCCCGGGCACGCTGGTGCTGCCGACGACCTATGCCGCAATCCCTCCCACCAAGGACTTCGCGTTCACGCGCTCAAATGCCTACAACCCGGCCTACTACGACACGAACGTCACATACGCTCCCTGGGTGAACTACTTCTACAGTGGCTCGCTGACTTCCTTCRGCGATGCGGTCCCGAGTGCTGCACGATCGCACCCGTCCATCGGTTCGAGCACTTTCGATTTGACGCGACAACACTGCGACGTCGGATCAAACCAGCAATTCACACTGTCCGCAGGCATGCGAATCGAAAAGGGTGTGGCATGGGGATACTCCGATTGCTCCACTGTGCAGACGACGGACACCATCGTGAACGTTACAGGGGGTCTGTCGGTCTCCTTCAGCTACTACCCGGCCACCTTCTGGGTCCCTGAAGTCTGCACCGTGTCCGCGAATGACCCGACCTGTGCCACCGCTTACGACGGCGGGACATTGAAGCGGTATGAAATCAAGTCCGGCAACACCTTCCCATCGGGGCGCAGCTATGCCGACGAATTGCAGAACTTTGCCAACTGGTTCCAGTACTACCGAAAACGCAAGCTGACCTTGGCGGCCTCGATGGGCAAGATCCTGCAGCGCATCGACGGCATCAACCTCGGCACCGTCTCCTTCTCGAATCAGGTCGCAGGCACGGGTCTAATCGCTCCGACGATGTACGACATGGACTCAACCACACCGAGCACCGGCTATCAAGCTGCACTCGCTCCCTTCTACCGAAGCAACGCGAGCAGTTCGACGCCGACGCGCAAGGTGCTGAGGTACATCGGCCAGCAATTCAGCGGCAGCACGATCGTGGGGTACGCGTGCCAACGCAACGCCGCACTGATTGCCACCGACGGCTATGCCGACGATGCAGCCGCTGCCGCCCCGAGCTACGACGCCTCGTTGTATGGCAACAATCGCCCGCCGTTTGCCACGACCTACGCTGGCACGCTCGCCGACCTGGCCCTGTCCTACTACACGAATAACCTGCGTCCCGCGATGTCGACGGGCAGGGTGCCGACCTCCGACAGCGATGCAAATCCGAACCTGCACATGACGACCTATGCGGTGTCGATCGGGTCCAAGGGCAACCTGTGGCCGGCTACTGCGGCACCGACCACGGCCTCCCCCGCCAGCTTCTGGCCGGCAACCACCTTCGGCACTGCCGGTGCCAATGCATCTGCGATCGACGAGCTGTGGCATGCGACGATCAACGGCCGCGGCGAGATGTTTCTCGCAACAACACCCGATGCGACCGCCGACGCCATGCAGGCCGCCTTCGACTCGATCCGGTCACAACGCGCCGGGGAGGCCAGCGCCAGTGTCGGTTCAGCCAACCTGACACGAAGCAACGGCAAGGTCTACGCGACCAGCTACAACGTCAGCGGCTGGACCGGTGACCTGGGTGCCTACCCGATCGACAGCACGACCGCCGTGATCACCTACACGACGAGCTGGTGGGCGAGCACCCAATTGTCCAGCAGGAACTGGACGGGCCGCAGCATCGCCACCTACGACGGCGCCAGCGGCCAGCCCTTCACCGCCACCGCCGTGGGCGCGAAGCTCAACCCCGGCAGCATCTACGGCAGCACGAGCAATCTCGTCGACTACCTGCGCGGCAACCGCAGCGGCGAAGGCAGCACCTGGCGCAAGCGCGGCTCGTTGCTGGGCGCGATCATCAATGCGTCGCCGATCGTCAGCCGCGACAGCAGCACGGTCTTCCAGGCCTCCAACGAAGGCATGCTGCACGCCTTCAACACCACCAACGGCAAGGAACTGTGGAGCTACATTCCCGGCTCCGTGCTCACCGGCATCGGTGCCACCAGCCAAAAGAGCTACCGCTTCAGTGCCCAGCTCGACGCCACCCCCACGCTGGCGACGGTTTCCGGCCAGGAGATCCTGCTCGGTGGCCGCGGCTCGGCGGGCACCGGCTGGTATGCGCTGGACGTGACGAACGCGTCGGCCATCACCAGCGACGCCGCGCTGGCAGGCCGCGTGAAGTGGGAATTCCCCAACGACAACACCTCGGCGTCGGTCAGGAACCAGGCGGGGCTGTCCATCGGTGGACCCCGCATCGTCCGGATCAAAGGGGCGACCAACTCGGTCGCCCTGCTGAGCAGCGGCTACAACAACGCCGCGCAGGACGGCGTCGGCCGGCTCTTCGTGCTGGACGCGCTCACCGGGACCTTGCAGGCCACGCTGTCCACCACGGCGGGTGCTTCGGGTGACCCGGGCTTCGCTCAGTTCTCGCCGTACTTCGAGGACGACGGCTCGGTCCAGTACGTCTACGGCGGTGACGAGCGCGGCAACCTGTGGCGCTTCGATCTCGTCAACAGCCAGGTCAATCGCGTGGCCACGCTGAGGGATGCCTCCGGCACCGCGCAGCCGATCACCACGGCCCCTGCGCTCGTCTACCAGAACGGAAAGCGGACCCTCTTCGTCGCGACCGGCCGCATGCTGGGCTTCACGGACCTCTCGAGCACGCCCGGCACGCAAACGGTCTACGCGATCTCGGACGGTGACGAACTCACCAACCCGCGCGGCAGCCTGACCAAGCAGGTCTACGACAGCGCCACCGACACGCTGACCAGCAACAGCGTCAACTGGAGCACCAGCCGGGGCTGGTACATCGACCTGCCCGCCGGCGAGGTCGTCAACACGGCGCCGTCGATCGGCTACACCGCCGTGGTGCTGGTGACCAACAAGTCGACCATTTCGGACTGCTCGGCCAGCTCCCGCTACTACGTGGTCGACATGGCCAGCGGCACGGCCATCTCCGGCGTCGGCTACGTGAGCGCAACGATCTCCAGCACCGACATGTCGTCGAAGATGACGCTGCTGCGCACGACGGCGTCGAGCGCCTCCAGCGGGTCGTCCAGCTCCAGTTCCAGCAGCAGCTGCGGCTCCGGCGGCATCGCGGGGATGACGACCGTCGCGTCGGGCACCATCAGGACCACGGCCCTGAACCTGTGCCAGGCCATCCCGTCGCGCAAGAACGCCTGGACCGAGATCCGCCGTTGATCAGGCCCGCCCGGCGGCGAGCTCGATGCCGTCGGCGAACCTCGGCAGCAGCGGCAGCGGCAGGTCGTGCCCCATGCCGTCGACCAGGTCGAGCTGCGCGCCGCGGATCTTGCGCGCCAGGTCGTGCCCGGCCGCCACCGGCACCAACGGGTCGGCCTGGCCGTGGATCACGCGGCACGGCACGCTGATCGGCGCCAGCCGCGCACTGCGGTCGCCATCGGCCGCGATCGCCACCAGCTGCCGCCCCGTGCCCGCCGGCCGGTACGCCCGCGCGACCGCGGCGCGCAGCTTGTCGAGCATCCACTGCGGATCGGGCCGGTAGGCCGGGCTGCCGATCAGGTGCATGAAGCGGCCGAGGTGCGCCGCCACCGATTCGGGGTTGCGCGGATCCTCCGGACGGCTCAGCAGCGCGCGCCGCACCTCGGGCGTGGCGGTAGGCAGCCGGCGCGAGCCGGTGGTCGTCATCATCAGCGTCAGGCTCTTCACGCGCTGCGGATGGTGGATGGCCATCAGCTGCGCGACCATCCCGCCCATCGACGCGCCGCACACATGCGCCTGCGCGATGCCCAGCGCATCCAGCACGCCGGCCGCATCGTCGGCCAGCGCGCGCAGCGGGTACGGCGGGCGGATCGGCAGGTGCAAGGCGTACTTCATCGCGGCCAGCGGCAGGTTCGGCACGCCCAGCGCATCGAAGCCCTGGCTCAGGCCGACGTCGCGGTTGTCGAAGCGGATCACCCGAAAGCCCCTGGCCACCAGCATCTGCACCAGCTCGTCGGGCCAGGCCGTCAGCTGCATGCCCAGGCCCATCACCAGCAGCAGCGGCTCGCCCTGCGGCGAGCCATGGTCTTCGACCTCGAGCGAGATGCCGTTGGCCGCGAGCTTCATGCCGCGGCGGTCTTGAAGAACCACCGGCGCGCGCCATCGGCCTCGAAGCGCTGCCAGCGCGCCGGGTCCTGCGCGAGACGGTCGGCGATCGCGTAGAGCGCCAGCGGGTTCATGCCCATGCCCATGTGGCTCGCATGCACCTCGATGTTCTCGGCCAGCGGCGATGCCTCGTTGATGCTGCACTGCCACGCGACGACGCCGTCGGTGCGCGAGTAGATCGAGGTGGTGGGCACCGGCGGCGGCTGGCGCACCTGTTCGAGCAGGGCCGGGTCGTGCACGCTCTGCCCGCTGACCCATTCGTAGAGGCGCCATGCATTGGTCGCCCGCGGGTGGCCGGTGAACGGCGTGCCGAGCGTGATCACGCAGCGCGTCTGCTGCGGGCGCTGCTTCGCGACCTCGCGCGCGTACACGCCGCCCAGGCTCCAGCCGATCAGGCTGACCGGCTGCTGGTGGCGCCGGTGCAGCAGGTCAACCGTCTCGGCGCAGCGTTCGAGCACGCCCTCGCGCGGGCCGAAGTTGAAGCCCTGCTCCCACGGGTAGGGCACGTAGCCGCGGTCGCGCAGGAAGTTGCGCAGCGGCACGGTCGTGAAATCGGCGGCGGCCAAGCCGGGAAAGACGAGCACCGGGTGGCCATCGCCGGGCGGCAGCTTGTCGAGCGCGCGGTTCAGCACCGGAGAAGACGCGAGCATCGCCGCGAACTCCCAGGGCGCGCGCCCTTCGAGCATCAGGAGCAAGGCATTGGGGGCCTTCAGGTCGTCGTGGGGGGACTGCTGCGCGCCGTCACGAGGCATGGTGGGGGGCCGCGTCGGGCCATCGTGAATACGCTTGCATCTTAGTGGGCAATCAGCGGGCGGCGGCGGCTTTGGCTGGAGACCTGGCCCTAGGCTTGGCGGGGGCCTTCGGCCTGGGCTTGGATAGGGGCTTGGATGTGGGCTCGGGTGTCACCATGGCGACAGGCTCGCCGGTGGCCGGCAGCGCCAGCAGTTCGGCCAGTGTGGCTTCCAGGTGCGCGGCGAGCTCGGCCACCTCGGGCATCGCCTTCGCGCACGCCATCAAGCCGAAATCCAGCGATTGGTCGTAGCTCTGCACGGTGATGTTGAGCGCGACGCCGTGCACGACGATCGAGGCCGGGTAGTTGGTCAGCATCCGCGCGCCGGCCATGTACAGCGGAAACACCGGCCCGGGCACGTTGGAGATCACGACGTTGGCGATCGGCGGGAGGCGGTCGGCCACCTTCGCCTTGCCGTACAGCGAGGTGACGGTGCTCATCAGCCATGGCACGCCAAGCGACGGGAAATCGGTGGGCATCAGGCTCTTGACGCTGCCGAGCGTGGATTTCATCGCGGCGCTGGCCGCCTTGACGTACAGCAGTCGCTCCATCGGGTCGGCGAGGTGGGTGCCGAGGTTGACGACCGTCATCGAGGCCTGGTTGTTCGCGGTCGTGTCGCCGGCCGCGCGGGTGGATACCGGCACCGCCGCCACCATCGACTTGCGCGGCAGCGGGCCGTGCTGCAAGAAGTGCCGCCGCAGCGCGCCGCCGCACAGCATCAGCACGACATCGTTCAGCGTCGCGGCATGCGCGCGGCGCAGCGCCTTGATCTGCGCGATCGGCAGGCTGACGCCGGCGAAGGCGCGACCGTCGCTCACCGAGGCGTTGAGGCGCGTGCGTGGCGCGAGGCCGATCGATGCGTCGCCGGCGCTGCCGCGCACCTGGGCCACCGCCCTGCCGGCGACGCTGCGCACGCCTTGCGTGGCCACTTGGGAGAGCGCGCCGACCGTCGACGGCAGGGCCTTCACCAGGTTGCCGTACTGCTGCAACTGGTTCGCGAGCACGCCGCTCAGCATGTCGGCGAGGCCGATGTCGAGTTTCTTCGCGGCGCGTGTCTCGTGCTCGATGCTGCGCGGCGTGGCCTGCACGTCGAGGATGGCCTGGGCCAGTGCGATCGCGGCCTGGCCGTCGACGGCGGCGTGGTGCAACTGGGTGTAGAGGCCGACGCGCCGGGTCTTGTCGGGCCCGGGCGCGAGGCCTTCGAAGACATGGAATTTCCACAGCGGGCGGTCGCGGTCGAGCAGCACCGGGTGCAGCTGGCTGACCTGCTCGTCGAGTTCGGCCAGCCCGCTGCCCTTCGGCAGCTTGATGCCGACGATGTGCTGCGTGAGGTCGGGCGCCGCATCGACCCACACCGGGTTCGCGAGGTTGAACGGCATCCACGCGAGCTTGCGGCTCAGCGCGGGCGCCAGCGGCAGGCGGGACTCGATGTGGCGCCGCACGTCGCCGAGAAAGCTGCCCTTGTAGCTGGCCGGCAACTCGAACAGGTGCAACGCGCCGACGTGCATCGGCATCTCCGGCGTCTCCATGTACAGGAAGGACGCGTCCAGACCGGACAGCTGCTTCATGGGCCTCTCCCTTGGGGGTGAGGCTGATGCTAGGGCGCGGTCTGCCCCCCGGCGCTCGGGGGAAGCCCTACTCGTCGATCAGCGTGCGCAGCGGATGCGCATGCCCAGGCCACGGGCTCTCGAAGAACGCCGCCACCATCGCCGGTGTCACGCCCTCGATCTGCGCCGGGTTCCAGCGCGGGCTGTGGTCCTTGTCGACCGCCAGCGCACGGATGCCCTCCACCGTCTCGCTGGCCGCGCCGGGGCGCAGGTGGAAGCAGTGGCGCACCAGGTCGCGCTCCATGCGCAGGTCGTCGGCGAGCGTCATCGTGCGGGCACGCCGCACCTGCTCGAGCGTCACCGCCATCATCAGCGGCGAGCGCTTGGCCAGCGTCGCGAGCGTGGCTTGCGCCCAGCCGCTGCCGTCGCTGCGCAGCGATTCGACGATGCCGATCAACGACTCGGCAGCAAAGTGTCGATCGATCGACGTGCGATCGAGCACAGTCGTCGCAGCTGGCGCCACCGCCCGCGCACGCACCGCAGCGTGAAGCTGCGCCGCGTTCTCATGCGGCTGATCCACCAGTGCCTCGACCAGAGACGACAGCGCGTCGCTGGGAACACACACATCTGCCAGCCCGCAAGCGATCGCATCACCCGCCCCGAGGATCTGCCCCGTCAGCGCCAGGTACTCGCCGAGCCGCCCCGCGCAGCGCGCGAGGAACCAGCCGCCACCCACGTCGGGGAACAACCCGATGTGCGTCTCCGGCATCGCCATCTTCGTGCGCTCGGTCACCACGCGCAGCGACGCGCCCTGCGAGATGCCCATGCCACCGCCCATCACGATGCCGTCCATCAGCGCGATATAGGGCTTCGGATAGGTGTGGATCAGGTGGTTGAGCGCGTATTCCTCGGTGAAGAAATCTTCCAGCTCCGGGTTGCCGGCCAGCGCCGCCTGGTAGAAGAAGCGGATGTCGCCGCCGGCGCAGAAGGCCACGCCCTTGCCTTCCAGCGTCGCGCCACGCACCACCACGGCCTGCACGGCAGCGTCGTCGCGCCAGGCCAGCAGCGCGCGCGTGATCTCGCGGATCATCGGCAGCGACAGCGCGTTCAGCGCCTGCGGCCGGTTCAGCGTCAGCAGGCCGATGCCGCCCTGCACCTGCGCCACGATCAAAGAAGAACCGCTCATGCCCGCGCCTCCCGCAACCCGACCCATGCATTGACGAACAAGGTGCCCAGCACCAGGCTGCCGCCGACGATCACCGCCATCGACGGCTGCTCGCTGGTGCCCAGCCACGCCCACGCGATGCCGAACACGATCTCCAGCAGCGCCAGCAGCGACATCTCAGGCGCCGGCAAATGCCGCGCCAGCCGCACCGCCAGCACGCACGGGATCGCCAGCTGCACCAGCCCCAGCAGGCCGAGCAGCGCCACGTCGTGCACCGAGGCCTGCAGCGGCAGCGACAAGGGCAGCGTGACGATCGCCGAGACCAGCGAGCCCAGCAGCAAGGCCGGCACCAGGTCGACCGTCGTGCCGCTGCGCTGCAGCGTGTTCCAGTTGATCGCGCTCGCGACGGGCACGCCCAGCGCGACCAGCGAGCCGATCACGTGCTGCGGCTCCGAGCTGACCCCCTGCCCGTACATGTAGGCGATGCCCAGCCCGGCCAGCACGATGGCGGCCCAGGTGCGCCGCGCGACCGGGTGGCCGAGCGTGAAGCGCGCCAGCACCGCGGTCATCAGCGGCGCGAGCGCCATCGTGATCAGCACGTTGGCCACCGTGGTCAGCGTGAGCGCCACCATGAAGCAGGTGAACATCACGCTCCACATCAGGCTCGAGATCCACAGCGGCCGGCCGCCCGCGCGCAGCAGCGCGAAGGTGTCGCGGCCATGCGCCCAGGCGTAGTACACGCCCAGGCACGCGCAGGTGGCCAGGCTGCGCCAGAACGTCACCTCGAAGCTGCGCGCCGATTCGAGCTGGCGCGTCACCACGCCGGCGATGCTCCACATCAGCGTGACGAGCAGCATGCCCGCCACCGCCCGACCATGGGTCATGTCACTCGCTGCGGGAAGCACGCTTGCGATCGTGCTCCTTGAGGTGGCGCTTGCGCACGCGGATCGACTTCGGCGTGATCTCGACCAGCTCGTCGTCGGCGATGAACTCGACGCCGTACTCCAGCGTCAGGATGATCGGCGGCGTGATCTTGATCGCGTCTTCCTTGCCCGACACGCGGAAGTTGGTCAGCTGCTTCGCACGCACCGCGTTGACGATCAGGTCGTTGTCGCGGCTGTGGATGCCGACGATCATGCCTTCATACACCGGGTCGCCCGGCTTCACGAACATGCGGCCGCGGTCGTCCAGCTTGCCCAGCGCGTAGGTCACGATCTCGCCGTCGTCCTGGCTGATCAGCACGCCGTTCTTGCGGCCTTCGATCTCGCCCTTGTAGGCCTCGTAGCCGTCGAAGATGTTGCTGATCAGGCCGGTGCCGCGCGTCAGGTTCAGGAACTCGTTCTGGAAGCCGATCAGGCCGCGCGCCGGGATCTTGTACTCGAGGCGCACGCGGCCCATGCCGTCCGGCTCCATGTTGACGAGCTCGCCCTTGCGCTCGCCCATCGCCTGCATCACGGCACCCTGGTGCTGGTCTTCGACGTCGGCCGTCACCATCTCGATCGGCTCATGGCGCTCGCCGTCGACCTCCTTGAACACCACGCGCGGCTTGCTGACGGCCAGCTCGTAGCCTTCGCGGCGCATGGTTTCCAGCAGGATGGTCAGGTGCAGTTCGCCGCGGCCCGACACCTCGAAGATGCCGTCTTCGTCGGTTTCCTTGACCTTCAGCGCCACGTTGCTCTGCAGCTCGCGCTGCAGGCGGTCCCAGATCTGGCGGCTGGTGACGAATTTGCCTTCGCGGCCGGCCAGCGGCGAGTTGTTGACGCAGAAATTCATCGTCAGCGTCGGCTCGTCGACCTTCAGCATCGGCAGCGGCTTCGGGTCTTCGATGCTGGTCAGCGTGACGCCGATGCCGATGTCCTCGATGCCGTTGATCAGCACGATGTCGCCGGGGCCGGCTTCAGTGGCTTGCTGGCGCTCCAGGCCCTCGAACTTCAGCACCTGGTTGACGCGGGCGTTGAACGGCGTGCTGTCCGGGCCGCTGAACACGGCCACGTTCTGCATCGGCTTCAGCGTGCCCTGGTTGACCCGGCCGATGCCGATGCGGCCGACGTAGGTGGAGTAATCCAGCGAGCAGATCTGCAGCTGCAGCGGGCCGGCCGGGTCGCCCTCGTGCGCCGGCACGTGTTGCAGGATCGCATCGAACAGCGGCGCCAGGTCGGTGCCGGTCTCGCCGGTGGTGAGCGTGGCCCAGCCGTTCAGGCCCGAGGCGTAGATCACCGGGAAGTCGAGCTGCTCTTCGGTCGCGCCGAGCTTGTCGAACAGCTCGAAGGTCGCGTTGATCACGTAGTCGATGCGCGAACCGGGGCGGTCGACCTTGTTGACGACGACGATCGGCTTCAGGCCGAGCGCCAGCGCCTTCTTGGTCACGAAGCGGGTCTGCGGCATCGGGCCTTCGACCGCATCAACGAGCAGCAGCACGCTGTCGACCATCGACAGCACGCGCTCGACCTCGCCGCCGAAGTCCGCGTGCCCCGGGGTGTCGACGATGTTGACGTGCGTGCCCTTCCACTCCACCGCGCAGTTCTTCGCGAGGATGGTGATGCCGCGTTCCTTTTCGAGGTCGTTGCTGTCCATCACCCGTTCGGTGACCTTCTCGTTCTGGCGGAAGGTGCCGCTCTGGCGAAGCAGCTGGTCCACCAGCGTGGTCTTGCCATGGTCCACGTGGGCGATGATGGCGATGTTGCGGATCTGTCGGGTCATGACGTGCTCTCTGCGTTCAAGGTGTCTTCAGGAGGCCTTGCACCTCCACCGGGCTCAAGAGCCTCGTCGAAATCAGTTCTCCGGCGTCGACCCGGCCGCTGCCGAGGAACGCACGGGGGTCGGGGCCGTACACGCGGACCTGCTCCGCGTCTGCCAGCGGCAGGCGGCGGCGCAGGCCGCTCAGGAAACGTCCGGCATCTTCGTCGCCGAGGCGCACCACCGGCCAGTCGGCCAGCAAGGCATCGGCGTCGAGCAGCGCGGCTTCGCGCTGCGCTTCGTCCATCCCGGCCAGCTGCTCCAGCGTGAGCGCCTGGCCGAGCGTCAGCCCGCCGGTCTCGGTGCGGCGCAGCGCGGCCAGGTGGGCACCGCAGCCGAGCGCCTCGCCGATGTCTTCTGCCAGCGTGCGGATGTAGGTGCCCTTGGAGCAGCGCACGTCCAGCGTCCAGCGTCCGTCGGCTCCGGCAGTGTCATCCTCGACGATGGCAATGCGATGAATCGTCACCGCACGCGCCTCGCGCTCGACCTCGATGCCGGCGCGCGCGTATTCGTACAAGGCCTTGCCGTCGCGCTTCAGCGCCGAGTGCATCGGCGGCACCTGGCGGATCGGGCCGGTGAAGCGCTCGATCGCCGCCTGCAGCTGCGCGCGCGTCACGTTCACCTCGCGCTGCAGCAGCACCTCGCCCTCGGCATCGGCCGTGGTGGTCGTGGTGCCCAGCTGCAGCGTGGCGCGGTAGGTCTTGTCGGCGTCGAGGCTGACCTGCGAGAACTTGGTGGCCGCGCCGAAGCACAGCGGCAGCAGCCCGGTCGCCAGCGGATCCAGCGTGCCGGTGTGGCCGGCCTTCTCGGCGCGGTACAGGCGCTTGGCTTTCTGCAAGGCGTCGTTGCTCGACAGGCCGAGCGGCTTGTCGAGCAACAGCACGCCATGGACGGCGCGCCGCGGGATGCGCGGGCGAGTGGCTTGCACCGGTCAGTCTTCCTTGGCCTGCGTCGAATTGGCCTGCTGGATCAGCGCGCTCAATTCGGCCGCCCGCTCGGTGGTGCGGTCGAAGTGGAAATGCAGCGTCGGCACGGTGTGGATCTGCAGGCGCTTGAAGAGGCCGTTGCGCAGGAAACCGGCGGCCTCGTTCAAGGCCTCCTCGCATTCCTTCACATCGCCCACCAGCAGCGAGAAGAACACCTTCGCGTGCGCATAGTCGGGCGTGACTTCCACCGCCTGCAGCGTCACCATGCCGATGCGCGGATCCTTCAGGTCGCGGATCAGCTCGGCCAGGTCGCGCTGGATCTGGTCGGCGATGCGGAAACCGCGGTTCGGGATGGCTCGTTTGTGTCGCATGTTCAAGGCTCCTGCTGGTTCGGGCGGGGCTCTTTCAAACACAAACCCCGCCGTCTTTCGGAGGGCGGGGTTTGGGGGAGAGACCCACTCCGCTTTACAGCGTTCGTGCCACTTCCTTCACCTCGAAGAACTCCAACTGGTCGCCCTCGGCGATGTCGTTGTAGTTCTTCAGCTTGATACCGCACTCGAAGCCTTCCTTGACCTCGCGCACGTCGTCCTTCAGGCGGCGCACCGACTCGACTTCGCCGGTGTAGACCACCACGTTCTCGCGCAGCAGGCGGAAGCGCGCGTTGCGGCGCACCACACCCGAGGTGACCATCGAGCCGGCCACCGTGCCGATCTTCGAAGCGACGAACACCGTGCGGATCTCTGCGGTGCCGATCACCTCTTCGCGCTGCTCCGGCGCCAGCATGCCGGTCATCGCCTTCTTCACGTCGTCGACCGCGTCGTAGATGATGTTGTAGTAGCGCAGGTCGACGCCGTTGCCTTCGGCCAGCTTGCGCGCACCGGCATCGGCACGCACGTTGAAGCCGATGATGACGGCCTTCGATGCGATCGCGAGGTTGATGTCGCTCTCGCTGATGCCGCCCACCGCCGCGTGCACGATCTGCACCTTGACCTCGGCCGTGCTCAGCTTGAGCAGCGACTGGGCCAGCGCTTCCTGCGAACCCTGCACATCGGCCTTGATGATCAGCGCCAGCGTCTGCGCTTCGCCCTGGCCCATGTTCTCGAACATGTTCTCGAGCTTGGCGGCCTGCTGCTTGGCCAGCTTCACGTCGCGGTACTTGCCCGAGCGGAAGGTCGCGATTTCGCGTGCACGGCGCTCGTCGGCCAGCACCATGAACTCGTCGCCGGCTTGCGGCACTTCGGTCAGGCCCTGGATCTCGACCGGCAACGACGGTCCGGCTTCGGTCGCCGGCTTGCCGTTCTCGTCCAGCATGGCGCGCACGCGGCCGTAGCTCGATCCGGCCAGCACCACGTCGCCGCGCTTCAGCGTGCCCGACTGCACCAGCACCGTCGCGACCGGGCCGCGGCCCTTGTCGAGTTGCGCTTCGATCACCAGGCCCTTGGCCGGAGCGTCCTTCGGTGCCTTCAGTTCCAGCACCTCAGCCTGCAGCAGCACTTGCTCGAGCAGCTGGTCGATGCCCATCCCGGTCTTGGCCGACACCGGCACGAACGGCGAATCGCCACCGAAGTCTTCCGGCACGACCTGCTCGGCCACCAGCTCCGACTTCAAGCGCTCGACGTTGGCCTCGGGCTTGTCCATCTTGTTCATCGCGACCACGATCGGCACCCCGGCCGCCTTGGCGTGCGCGATGGCTTCCTTGGTCTGCGGCATCACGCCGTCGTCGGCCGCCACCACCAGGATGACGATGTCGGTCGCCTTGGCACCGCGTGCACGCATCGCCGTGAAGGCCGCGTGACCCGGGGTGTCCAGGAAGGTGATCATGCCGCGCGGCGTGTCGACGTGATAGGCGCCGATGTGCTGCGTGATGCCACCCGCTTCACCCGCGGCAACGCGGGCACGGCGGATGTAGTCGAGCAGCGAGGTCTTGCCATGGTCGACGTGACCCATGACGGTGACAACCGGTGCACGCGGCAGTTCTTCGTGCACCGCCTCGGCCGCCGAATCCTCGAGGAAGGCTTCCGGGTCGTCCAGCTTCGCGGCGAACGCCTTGTGGCCCATTTCCTCGACGAGGATCATGGCCGTTTCCTGGTCCAGCTGCTGGTTGATGGTGACCATCTGGCCCAGCTTCATCAGCTGCTTGATGACCTCGGACGCCTTCACCGACATCTTGTGCGCGAGGTCGGCGAYGCTGATGGTCTCCGGCACGTGCACTTCCTGGATCTGCTGCTCGGGCGGCGCGACGAAGCCGCTGCCCTGCCCGTCGTTGCGGTCGCCACGGCGGCCGCCACGCGGTGCACGCCAGCCCGGACGGGCCGCGGAATCGTTGCGGGTCTTCAGCGCGCGCTTCTTCGCGGCGTCATCGGCCCAGCTCGACGACAGCTTCTCGGACTTGACGGACTTCTTGTCGCCCGGCTTGTCGCCCGGCTTCGCGGCGGCCGTGGTGGTCGCAGCGCCCGGCGCGGCGGCCGGCTTGTGGATCGTGCCCTTGATGCCTTCCTTGCCGGCTTCCGGCTTCGGCGGCTCTTCCGGCTTCTTGGCCGTCAGCACCTTCTTCGGCGCGTTCATCATCGCGCGGATCGCGGCGGCTTCGTCCTCGGCGGCCTTGCGGCGCTTGGCCAGGTCGGCGGCGCGCTGCTTCTCTTCGTCGACGACGTCGGCGGCCTTGATCACGCGCAGTGCGGGCTTCGGGGGCTCGACCGGGGCCACGGGGGCGGCAGCAACGACGGGTGCCGCCGTGGGTGCCGGAGCAGCCTTGGCAGCGCTCGCCGCGGCCTTCGCGGCCGGGGCAGGCGTCGGGGCCGCTGCG
>NZ_JBFUFQ010000094.1:0-21288 GCF_056403355.1 Rhizobacter sp. P2_H3
CGGCCCGCCGGGACCGCCCGGGCCCCCGGGGCCGGCCATCGCGCCAGCGGGTGCCGCGGCCGGCCGGTGGGTGAGGTACCAGGCGAGGCCGCCCAGCAGGGCCAGGCCGATGACCGCGATCAGCGTGCCCAGCCAGCGCCGGCGCGGGGCGGCAGGGAGGGCGGGCGTGGCGGCGTCTTTCGGCGTGTGGTCCATGGGCATGGGCAAAGGCAGTGAGGGGGTACGTCGGCGATGGGCGACTGTGCCACGCGCCGAGGCGCGCAGGTCAATCGGCGGCTGGGTGCCTCGGCACGTGGCGTGCCTGCATTCCAACCGGCCAACGTTGCCGGTGTATTGCTGCCTTGTGCCCGGGTGTCAACCCGGGGCCCCGGACTGGCGTCCGGGCTACATGCCGGCGTAGTTGGGGCCGCCGCCGCCTTCGGGCGCGACCCACACGATGTTCTGCGTCGGGTCCTTGATGTCGCAGGTCTTGCAGTGCACGCAGTTCTGCGCGTTGATCTGCAGGCGGTCCTGGCCGGCTTCGGTCTTCACGAACTCGTAGACGCCGGCCGGGCAGTAGCGGGCCTCGGGGCCGGCGTACTTCGCGAGGTTGATGCCCACCGGCACCGCGGCGTCCTTCAACGTCAGGTGCGCCGGCTGGTTCTCGCCGTGGTTGGTGTTGCTGATGAACACGCTGGAGAGCTTGTCGAAGGTCAGCTTGCCGTCGGGCTTCGGGTAGTCGATCCTCGGGCACTCGGCGGCCGGCTTCAGGCGGGCGTTGTCGGGCACGGTGCTGTGGATCGTCCACGGCGGTGCCTTGAAGCCGAGCTTGGGCAGCAGCCACAGCTCGATGCCGTTCATGATCGACGACAGGAACAGGCCCTTCTTCATCCACTGCTTGGTGTTGCGCGAGGCCTGCAGCTCTTCGTAGAGCCAGYTCTTCTCGAAGGCCTGCGGGTAGGCGCTGAGCTCATCGTGCTGGCGGCCGGCGGTGACGGCGGCGAAGGCGGCCTCGGCGGCCAGCATGCCGGTCTTGATCGCGGCGTGGCTGCCCTTGATGCGCGAGAAGTTCAGGAAGCCGGCCTCGCAGCCGACCAGCGCGCCGCCGGGGAACACGAACTTCGGCAGGCTCATCAGCCCGCCGCAGGTGATCGCGCGGGCACCGTAGCCGATGCGCTTGCCGCCTTCGAGGCAGGCGCGGATCGCGGGGTGCGTCTTCCAGCGCTGCATTTCCTCGAACGGGCTGAGCCAGGGGTTGCTGTACTCCAGGCCGGTGATGAAGCCGAGCGTGACCTTGTTGTCTTCCATGTGGTACAGGAAGCCGCCGCCGTAGGTGCTGTTGTCCATCGGCCAGCCGAGCGAGTGGATCACCTGGCCGGGCTTGGCCTTGGCGGGGTCGATCTCCCACAGCTCCTTGATGCCGAGCGCGTAGGTCTGCGGATCGCGGCCGTCGTCGAGCTTGAAGCGCGCGATCAGCTGGCGGCCGAGCTGGCCGCGGGCGCCTTCGGCGAACACCGTGTACTTGGCGTGCAGCTCCATGCCGAGCTGGAATTCGCCGGTGGGCTCGCCGTCCTTGCCGATGCCGAGGTTGCCGGTGGCGACGCCCTTGACCGAGCCGTCGTCGTTGTAGAGGACTTCGGCGGCGGCGAAGCCGGGGAAGATCTCGACGCCGAGCGCCTCGGCCTGCTGGCCGAGCCAGCGCACGACGCTGCCGAGGCTGATGATGTAGTTGCCGGCGTTGTGCAGGCTGCCGGGGATCAGGAACTGCGGCGTGCGCAGCGTGCCGGTCTGGCTGAGGAACAGCATCTCGTCATGGGCGACGGGCTGGTTCAGCGGGGCGCCGAGTTCCTTCCAGTTGGGGAAGAGTTCGGTGAGGGCGCGAGGGTCCATGATGGCGCCGCTGAGGATGTGGGCGCCGGGTTCGGAACCCTTCTCGAGCACGACGACCGAGATCTCCTTGCCCTGTGAGGCCGCCAGCTGCTTGAGCTTGATCGCGGTCGCCAAGCCGCCGGGGCCACCCCCGACGACCACGACGTCGTACTCCATGGATTCGCGCGGGCCATGTTGCTCGAGGATGGCTTCGGGGGTCATGTCGGTCCTTGTGTCCTGGGCGCTGCGCGGCAGGCAGCGCTTGTCTCGGTGGCGCGCATTGTATCGATGCTGAGCGCTAAAAAGAACGATCGTTCTTTTTTGGCATTGCCGGGGTTTCGCCCCGGCGGGCGAGTCACTTTGGCTTCGCCGAAGCTTCGCTTTCATTTGAGCCCAAATGAAAGTAACCAAAGCAAAGAGCTTCAATACAAAACCATACGGTTCGTTCTGGCCCGCTTCGGACAACACTGCCACTTCGGCTGCACATCCTCCTTCATTGGGATTGTTGACCGTTCTTCTCCACACGCCTCGCTCGCTTCGCATCGCATCGGCCCCATCGAGGCGATGCGAGCTGGACAGTCACCGTCCGCCGAACGGAACCCCGGTCAGCACATCCGCATGCGCCCGCGGTGCAGACCGCCCGTATTGCGGCGGCGGCGGCACTTGCCCACCCAGCTCCGCCGCTGCATGCCACACCCACCGAGGGTTCCAGAGCATCCCGCGCGCCAATGCCACCATGTCGGCATCGCCATCCACCAGGATCTGCTCGGCCTGCGACGGTTCGGTGATCAGGCCGACCGCCATCGTCGGCAGGCCGGTGGCCTCCTTGATGGCGCGTGCAAACGGCACCTGATACCCAGCGCCCAGCTTGATCTGCTGCTGCGACGTGATGCCGCCCGACGACACATCGATGAAATCGCAGCGGCGTGCCTTCAAGGCCTTCGCGAACTCCACCGTCTGCGGCAGCGTCCAGCTCGGCGCTTCGCTGTGCTCCATCCAGTCCGTCGCCGACACGCGCACGCCCAGCGGCTTGTGCGCCGGCCATACCGCCCGCACCGCATCGAACACTGCCAGCGGCAGGCGCATCCGGTTCTCCAGGCTGCCACCCCACGCATCAGTGCGCTGGTTGCTGATCGGCGACAGGAACTGGTGCATCAGGTAGCCGTGCGCGCAGTGCAGCTCGATCACGTCCAGGCCCAGCCGCTGCGAGCGCTCGGCCGCCTTCGTGAACTGCGCGATCACCGTGCGGATGTCGTCCTCGCTCATCGCGTGCGGCGGCGCCTCTTCCGGTCGCTGGCGCACCGCCGATGGCGCCCACGGCGTCCAGCCGCCGTTCTGCGGGGGGATCAACTGCCCACCCTTCCACGGCGGGGCGCTCGAGGCCTTGCGGCCGGCATGCGCCAGCTGGATGCCGATCGCGCCCTTGGCATGCGGGCGGATCGCCGCCAGCACCCGCGCCAGCGCGGCTTCGTTCTCGTCGCTCCACAGCCCCAGGCAGTCCGGCGTGATGCGGCCCTCGGGGCTCACGCCCGTGGCCTCGATCAGCGTCAGCGCGGCACCACCCTGCGTCATCGCGCCCAGGTGCATCACGTGCCAGTCGGTGGCCGACCCGTCGACCGCCGAGTACTGGCACATCGGCGCGACGATCACGCGGTTGGAGAGCTCGAGCTCGCGCAGCGCGAGCGGACGGAACAAGGTGGGATTCATCGGACTCCTGCAGACGGTTGAAGCACGGTGGCTTCGTGCTATCTTGCCCCACAGCCTTGGCCGCCGCTGACCCCGGGTCTTTGACGTTGGGTCGGCGGCGTGCCGCCACATCGAACAAGTCAAGGAGCCAGAACATGAGCTACAGCATCGATCTCTCCGGCCGCGTCGCGCTGGTCACCGGTGCCTCCAGCGGACTGGGTACCCAGTTCGCGAAGACCCTCGCGAAAGCAGGCGCCGCCGTCGTGCTCGCCGGCCGCCGCGTCGAACGCCTCAAAACCCTGCGCGCCGAGATCGAGGCCGGCGGCGGCGACGCCCACGTCGTCAAGCTCGACGTGACCGACCACGACAGCATCAAGGCCGCCATCGCCCACGCCGAGACCGAAATGGGCACCCTCGACATCCTCGTCAACAACTCCGGCGTCAGCACCACGCAGAAGCTCACCGACGTGACGCCCGACGACTACGACTACGTGATGGACACCAACACCAAGGGCTCGTTCTTCGTCGCCCAGGAGGTGGCCAAGCGCATGCTGGCGCGCGCCAAGGGCGCCGCACCCGGCACCTTCACCGGCGGGCGCATCGTCAACATCGCGTCGATGGCCGGCCTCAAGGTGCTCGGCCAGATCGGCGTCTACTGCATGAGCAAATCGGCCGTCATCCACATGACCCGCGCGATGGCCCTCGAATGGGGCCGCTACGGCATCAACGTCAACGCGATCTGCCCCGGCTACATCGACACCGAGATCAACCACCACCACTGGAAGACCGAGCAGGGCAAGAAACTCATCGACATGATGCCGCGCAAGCGCATCGGCCAGCCGCAAGACCTCGACGCCGTGCTGATGATGCTGTGCGCCAACGAGAGCCACTTCGTCAACGGCGCCGTGATCCAGGCCGACGACGGGTTCGCGGTGTGAGTTTGCGGCCCCTCACCCTGCTGGAGGCCCGCGCGCTCGGCGTGCTGATCGAGAAGGCCAGCACCGTGCCCGACAGCTACCCGCTGTCGCTGAACGCGCTGGCCTCCGGCTGCAACCAGAAGACCGCCCGCGATCCGGTGATGAACGCGACCGATGCCGAGGTGCAGTCGGCCGTCGACGCGCTGAAGGCCCTGCACCTGGCCTTCGAGTCCAGCGGCTCGCGCGTCAGCCGCTACGAGCACAACCTCGGCCGCGCGCTCGCGCTGCCGTCGCAATCGGTTGCGCTGCTCGCGGTGCTGATGCTGCGCGGCCCGCAGACGGCCTCCGAACTGCGCGCCAACTGCGAGCGGCTGCACCGCTTCGCCGACACCTCGTCGGTCGAGGCTTTCCTCGACGAGCTGGCCACGCGCGCCGACGAGAAGGGCGGCCCGCTGGTGGTCAAGCTGCCGCGCGCGCCCGGTGCCCGCGAGGCGCGCTGGACGCACCTGCTGAGCGGCACGGTCGACATCTCGGCCATGCCGGTGGCGTCGAGCGACGAGGATTTCGTCGCCACCAGCGAGCTGGCGGCACTGAAAGCACAGCAGCTGAGCCTGAAGCGCGAGGTCGACGAACTGCGCGCGCTGGTCGAGCGGCTCTACGAGGAGCTGGGCGTCCGCAGATCGGAGTGACGTGCCGGATCGAATGACGAACTGAGCGGAGTCTCATGGGCGGAGCGAGGAAGTGGTGCCTCAGGCTGGTGGCCGTGATGGGCCTGGCCGCTGCGTTCATCCTGCCGGCCACGGCCCAGCCGCAGCTGCCATCCCCCACGCTGCGCCTCACCGATGCCGAGCGCGCGTGGGTGGCCCGGCACCCGGTGGTGCGCGTCGGCACCTCGCCCGGCCTGCCGCCGTATTTCACGTTCGGTGCCAATGCCGAGCGGCCGCAGGGCTACGTGATCGAGCTGATGGACCTGCTGGCCGAGCGCAGCGGGCTGCGCTTCGACTACCAGCGCTCGCCCAGCCAGGCCGTGCTGCTGGAGACGCTGGCGCGCGGCGAACTCGACGCGGCGGCCTTCACGCCCGCACCGGCCGACGGCGAGGGTGCCTTCCTGCACACCCGGCCGATGCTCGGCGCGAACATGGTGCTGGCGGTGCGGCGCGACATCTCCGACGTGTCGCCCGCCACCGAGTTCGGCGGCTACCGCGTGGCCGTCGAGGCGGCCTCGGCGGCCGACGGCCTGCTGGTGTCGCGCTTTCCCGGCGCGCAGGTGCAGCGCTACGACAGCGCCGAAGCCGCGCTGCGCGCGGTGGCCTCGGGCGATGCCGACCTCTACATCGGCTACCGCCACGTCGCGGTGCACTACATCGAGAAGAACCTGCTGGCCAACGTGCAGGTGCGCGGCGGCTTCGGCCCCGGGCTGACGGCGCTCGGCCCGGCCGTGCGGCGCGACCTGCCGCTGCTGCACGCGGTGCTCGACAAGGCGATGGCCTCGGTCACGCAGAGCGAACAGGCGCAGCTGGCGCGGCGCTGGCTGCCCGACGATGGCGACGGCATGCCGCACAGCGTGATGCTGACCGACGCCGAGCGCCGCTGGGTCGATGCGCATGGCCGCATCCGGGTCGGCTACGACGCCGCCTTCGCGCCGATCACGCTGCGCAACGACCTGACGCAGCTGCGCGGGCTGGGTGCCGACTTCATCCGGCTGTCCGCCGGCAAGGTGGGCGTGACGATCGAGAGCGAGATCGGCGGCAGCTTCGCCGAGATGTACCAGCGCGGCATGAAGGGCGACATCGACGTGCTGGTCGGTGCCGCGCGAACCATGCAGCGCCGGCAGGATTTCGATTTCGTCGGCCCGTTCCTGCGCGTGCCCACCGGCATCGTCACGCGCAGCCCCGACGGGCCGCTGGTGACTCGCCTGGGCGAGGTCGGCCACATGCGCATGGCCTTGCTGCAGGACCACTTCCTGATCCCGCAGCTGAGCAGCCGCTACCCGGCCATCCAGCTGATCACGTTCCCGACGCAGGAGGGCGCGCTGCAGGCGGTCGCCGACGGCCGGGCGGATCTCGCGATCGGCAACCTGAAGGTGGTCAACCAGCTGATCAACGACGGCCTGACCGGCCGCGTGCGCGTGACCGGCACGCTGAGCGATGCCGACAGCGAGCTGTACTTCGCGGTGCGGCGCGAGCTGCCGGAGCTCTCGCACCTGTTGCGCAAGGGGCTGGATGCGGTGAGCGCGGCCGAGGTGTCGGACATCGAACGCCGCTGGCTGCTGGGCAGCGGCACGCTGAGCATGAGCCGCGAGCAGGCGGTGCGGCTGGGGGCGGTGCTGCTGGCGACACTGCTGGTGCTGCTGACCTGGTTGCTGCTGCTGCGGCGCGGCAACCGGCGGCTGCGGCAGGCGCGGCAGATCGAGCGCGATGCGCGGCGGCTGGCCGAAGAGAGCACCGCGGCGCGCGGCCGCTTCATCAGCTACCTGACGCACGAGCTGCGCGGCACGATCGGCGCCATCGGCACCGGCGCGCAGATGCTGAAGGACGACCTGCCGCCCGAGCGCCGGCAGCGGCTGGCCGATGCGATCAGCGAATCGGCCGAGGGTTTTCGCAGCTTGCTGGAGACGACGCTGCAGTACGAGCAGCAGTTGGAGCGCCGCGTCGAGCTGCAGCTGGCGCCGACCGAGTTCGCGGCGCTGTGGCAGCAGATGATCGCGCCGCTGGAGCTGAGCGCGCAGGGCAAGGGCCTGGGCTTCCGCGCGACGCTGGAGGCCGACGGCGCGGCACGCGTGCTGATCGATGCGCAGCGGCTGCGGCAGGTCGTCAACAACCTGGTGGGCAACGCGATCAAGTTCACCAGCGAAGGCGAGGTGACGGTGCAGGGACGGCTGAAGGGCGAGGGCACGGCGGTGCAGCTGGAGCTCGACGTGTGCGACACGGGGCCGGGGCTGACCGAAGAGGACCGGCTGCGCCTGTTCCAGCCGTATGCGCAGGGCGTGCAGGGGCAGAAGCTGCGGCAGGGCGCGGGCCTCGGGCTCGCGATCACGCGGCAGATCGTCGAGGCGATGGGTGGGCGGATCAGCGCCGAGGCGGCACCGGGGGGCGGGGCGGTGTTCCGGGTCAGCGCGACGGTGGTGTCGGCTTGATGTACTGCGCCTGAGGGTTGTATCCGTCAGACACCCCACGAGAACGCTTGTTTACATCGTGGAATTGAAATTCCACACATGATGCCGCCGGAACGAATGTTCACCCAACATCGCAAGGAGGCGGCGCCATGGAACTCAGGACGATCTTGAAGACCCCGCGAGTGAAGCCGCTGCTGCGGCTTGCATCGGGGACACCGTTGGCCTTCATGGCGGCGCTCGCGCTGTCGGCCGCACCGGCCTGGGCTGCCACCACCACGCTCGTCGGCAAGGCCAGCGGCCGTTGCATGGATGTCAGCGGCAACAGCACGACGGCGGGCGCCGCCATCCAGATCTACGACTGCCACGGGGGCGCCAACCAGAAGTGGGAGTTCACCGCCTCGGGTGAGCTGCGCACCTTCGGCGGCACCCGCTGCCTCGATGCCAAGGGCCAGGGCACCACGAACGGCACGCGGGTCACCTCGTACACCTGCAACGGCCAGGCCAACCAGCAGTGGCGCTACAACGCCAACGGCACCATCACGGGTTCGCAGTCCGGCCTGTGCCTCGACGTCGTCGATGCCAGCAACGCGCAGCGGGCCGCCGTGCAACTCTGGGCCTGCCACGGCAGGGGCAACCAGGTGTGGAACCGCAGCGATGGCGGCAGCAACGACGCGCAGGCGCCGTCGATCCCCGGCAACCTGAAGGTCGCCAACCTGCAATGCCGCTCGGTCACGTTGTCGTGGTCGGCCTCGACCGACAACGTCGGCGTCGCGTTCTACGACATCTACCACGATGGCCAGGCCATGGCCTCGGTGAGCGGCAGCACGCTCAGCACCACGCTCACGCTGAACCCGGGCGCGCAGTGGGGCTTGTACGTGAACGCCCGCGATGCGGCGGGCAACGTCTCGCAGGCCAGCACCACGCTGCCCATCACCGTGCCGCAGTGCAGTGCCGACACCGAAGCGCCCACCATGCCCGGCGGCCTCACCGGCTCGGTGGCAGGCACCGCCGCCACGCTGCGCTGGAGCGCCTCCACCGACAACGTCGCGGTGAGCGCCTACGACGTCTGGCGCGACGATGCCAAGGTGGGCTCCACCTCGAACCTCAGCTACACCGACAGCGGTCTCGCGGCCAACACCACCTACCGCTATGCCGTGGCCGCGCGCGATGCGCAGGGCAACGTGTCGCAGCGCACCACCAGCATCAGCCTGACGACCGGCAGCTCGTGCAGCAATCCGGTGTGTTCGGTGAGCCAGGTGACGACCGACACCGACATCCCGTGGGGCCTGGTCGCGCTGCCCGATGGCAGCGTGCTCTACAGCCGCCGCGATGCACAGGACATCGTGCGACTGAACCCGGCCACCGGCGCGAAGACCACCGCCGGCAAGATCCCGAACGTGTCGGGCACCGACGGCGAGGGCGGCCTGATGGGGCTCGCGGTGACGCCGGCCTTCCCGGCCACCGACCCGTGGCTCTACGTGATGCACACGACGGCCACCGACAACCGCGTGATCCGCCTGAAGTACGTCAACGGCACGCTGGACACGTCGACCCTGCAGGTGCTGCTGAGCGGCATCCTGCGCAACAAGTACCACAACGGCGGCCGCCTGCGCTTCGGGCCCGACGGCAAGCTCTACGTGGCCACCGGCGATGCGCAGAACGGCGCCAACGCGCAGAACACCAGCGGCCTGAACGGCAAGGTGCTGCGCCTGAACCCGGACGGCACGCGGCCCACCGACAACCCGTTCGGCAACTACGTGTGGAGCTACGGCCACCGCAACCCGCAGGGCCTGGCCTTCGATGCGCAGGGCCGGCTGTGGGAGCAGGAGTTCGGCGACAGCACGATGGACGAGACCAACCTGATCCAGAAGGGCGGCAACTACGGCTGGCCCGACTGCGAGGGCACCTTGTCGCGCAGCGGCAGCGGCTGCGCCACCTCGGGCTACATCGCGCCCAGGCACACCTACCCGACGGCCGACGGCTCGTGCAGCGRCATCGCGATCGTGCGCGGCGTGCTGTACGTGGCCTGCCAGCGCGGCACCCGCGTGTACCGCGAAGTCATCAGCGGCGACAGCCTGACCAACGTGCAGGAACTCTTCCGCGGCACCTACGGCCGCATCCGTACGGTGGAGCCCTCGGTCGACGGCAACCTGTGGATGAGCACCACCAACAACGGCGACAAGGACAGCACCGCCAACAACAGCGACGAGAAGATCTTCAAGGTGATCCTCGGCAACTGAGGGAGGGGCGGCGTGTCACCGCGCGGGCGTCACGCCGCCAGCAGCTTGTAGATCAGCTCTGGCGTCGTTGCCGCGCCGTACTTGCGCATCAGCCGCGCGCGGTACACATCGACGGTGCGCGGGCTGATGCCCAGCCGCTTGCCGATCAGCTTGCTGGTGAGCCCCTCGATCAGCAGCGCGGCGATCTCGCGCTCGCGGGCCGTCAGCTCGGCCTTCAGGCGGCGGCGCGACGACAGGTCCTCGAAGCTCCAGATGCCGGCCGCATGCGGTTGCGCCGGGTCGAGCGCGCGGCCCGACACATGGCACCAGAACAGCTCGCCGCGCTGCGGGCCGTCGACGCGCTTCATCACGCGCTCGTCGGCGTACCAGCCGTTCGCATCGAGCGCGGCGACGATGCGCTCGCCGGTGCGCTCGAACTCCTCGTGCGTCGGGTACAGCATCTCGAACGACTGCCCGACCAGCTGATCGCGCGCCGCACCGAACATCGCGAGCACCTGCTGGTTGCAGTCGACCATCAGCCGGTTGCGCGACAGCACCAAGCCGACGGGGGCGAGGTCGAAGGCGGTGCGGTAGTCGAGGGTGGGCATGGTGGCGAAAGTCACTGCGTCGAGGCGCATGTTACGAGCTGCACCCTTCTATGATCGGCGGGAGGCGCGGCGAGGTCGCGCGCAGGGAGTGGCGATGGCAGGCGCGAGAGTACCGGCGACAGGGCATATCGTGAGCACGGCGGGCGCGACAGGCACCAGCATCGTGGGCAGCACGCTGTACGTCAACAAGGTGGGCAGCGATGGCTGGCTGCAGGCCAAGGCGGACAGCGGCGGGCTCGTGCCGCTGGCCAAGTACACCAAGCTGATCGCGACGCGCACCGACAGCGGCCGCACCTTCTTCAAGGTGCTGGACGGCCCGAGCATCGGCAAGGTGCTGAGCCTGGGCGACGCGAATGCCAAGGAGTACCTCGGCACGAAGGCGCCGGTGCCTTCGCTGGCGCAGATCGTCGTCACCTACGGCCGCTACGTCGAGGACTGGTACTCGCCGGTGCGCAAGCAGAACTTCCAGCAGCAACTCGCCACGCTGGAAGTCGGCAGCATCAAGATCCAGGTGACGATGAACTCCGACTGGAGCGGCAGGTTCTACCCGCTGCCCGCCGGCGACTACACCGTGCTGCTGCCCGATGCGCCGCACAACAAGGACATGACGCGCTACTACCGCGAAGGGGCGCCGAACCTCAAGTACGACCAGGTCTGGTTCCCGATCAAGTACGGCGACAACAGCCGCTATGTGCACGTCGGCAATGTCTCGGACGGCTGCGTCACCGTGGTCGACCTGGATCGCTGGAACGACGTTCACGAAGCCCTGGTCAGCCATCGCGGGCCGGACGGGCTCAGCGTGGCCCGGCTCACCGTCCGGGGCACGCCGGAGAAGGCTCGATGAAGGCCTCGATGCGGCGTTGGGTGCTGTGTGCGGCGGCGCTGGCCGGCACGGCGAGCATGCCGCTGGTCGTCTCTGCGGACGGCCCGCCGATCTCCGCGGAAGCGGCACGTGCACTGGCGAACATCGAAGCGGATCGCGGCAAGCGCACGGCCGAAGACCGGCGCGCCGCCGAGCGATTGACGGTGGAGGGCGATCGCGCGTACCGCAAGCAGGACTACGACGCCGCGTACCGGGCCTACTTCAATGCCTACCCCAACTTCCCGACCGCGTACGCCTACCTGCTGGCCGGCGATGCCCGGTGGCGATCGGCAGTGCAGTTCCAGGAGCGCCGCGCCGGGCAGCCCGCACCCGATGGGTCGACCTGCCTCGAAGCTGGCCATCGGTTCGCGCGCGAGCTGACGATGGACCTGGCGAACCACTACGAAGTCGGCCTCGCACTGGCGCAGCGCGACAGCGCATTCCGGCGCAAGTATCCCGACCTGGCCGGCCGGGCGCGCGGGGCCGCATCGTGCCTGCAGGCGGTGGCGGCGCAGGCCGAGACGGCGCCGCCTCACTCGTGCGTCGACATCCCGCGGCTGCGTGCCTGCCTGGGCGAGCCGCTGCTCAAGTGAGGCAGCGGCTATACGCCGAACACGGTCAGCAGTTGATCCAAGGTCGGGACGCGAGCGCGTGCCGCATCCAGCACGGCGCGCGGAAAATGTCTGATGTAGACGGTCGGATCATGGGCCGGCAAGCCGAGCAGTCRCTCGAACTCACGCTTGTGTTCCGGGCTGCGGCGTTCTGCGGCGCGTCCCACGATGTCCAGCAACCAAGCTTCGCAGCATGGCTCCGACTCGACGACCTGGATCGATTTCGCCCTGGCCTTCTTGCGCACCGCGTCGCTCCATCCTTCATCCGTGTCCAGCAAGGCGGCGCAAAGATCGTAGGCGGCATTGGCGCTGGCGCGGATCGCGCACTCGACCACGTGGCCTGCACCCTTGCCATGGGCATTCTTGATGGTGACGCTGAAGCCCTGGCCGCCTTGGGTGTAGAGCCTGCGCAGGTGGCGCAGCAGCACCTCCTCCGCGTCGCCTTCGCCCATCAACAGTGCTGTTCGACGAACGGTGCGAACCACCGGGCGCGAGCCCGTCTTGCGTTTGGCCATCAGAGCTGCGGAACCGCGCCCAGTGCGCCCGCCATGTACTTGGCGTAGAGGTTGTCGTCCGAGCGCAGGCCCTTGATGGAATCGCCGCGGTAGGCCTGGCTGACGCAATCGCGCTTTTCAACGAACAGCATCTGGGCCTTGCTCAGGATCGTCAGCACGTGAGGGGCATGCAGGCTGAAGAGCAGCTGGGCCTGGTGAGGGTTCGTCACCGGGCTCGCGAAAAGAGACAGCAAGGGCTCGAGCATGTGCGGATGCAGGTCGGCATCCAGTTCATCGATCAACGCAACGCCACCGGTGTTCAGCAAGGGAAGCAGGCGTGACAGGAGAACGAAGGCCGCCTGCGTGCCGCTCGACTCCTGGTGGAAATTCAATCGATGAAGCTGGCCATCGGGCTTGGCATGCACGCCGAACGGCAACCACTGCTCCGACTTGCTTCCATCCACCGGGTCTGTCTGTTCGAAGCGGAGCAACTCCACGTCGGCCAAGCCCAGGTCCCAGTCCTGGACCAGCGACGACATCTGCAGGTAGAGCCGTTGCTCGGAAGCGAAGACCCGGGCTGCCGATGTCAGCTGGGCCGAGTCGAACAGCCTCCGTCCCAGTGCATCGATGTTCGTGATGAGATTGAAGCCGGCGACATGTTCAGCCAGTTCCACGCCATATTGGCGTGCCGTGGAGACCAGGGAGGCATTCGGGCGTACCTTGGCAGCTTCTGCGGCCGGCATGCCGAAGCCCTGTTGCCTGACCTTGTAGCCGTCCTGTGCATCCAGCTCGCGGGTGAACACATAGTTGAAGCGGGTCTGCTTGCGATACAGCGCCTCGAAGATCACCCGCCGGGAGGTGGCGTGAAGCTCGTAGCGCCAGAGTGCACCATCGACGTCCTCTGCTTCCACCTCGATTTCCGTGGGCTCCGATTCGTGAGCGAAGTGAGGTTCGAGCGAGATCGGATCGTCCGGCTTGGACTGGAAGGAATGGGCCATGAACCAGGCAGCGAAGACGAGTGGCTTCAGCACCCTCGTCTTGCCCGCGCCGTTGGCGCCCATCACGCCAAGAGCCGTGCTCAGTCGCTGGCCGCCCTTCGAGGTGACTTCCCAGCCCCGGAATGCCGCCTTGTCGCTCAGCTTCAGCGACACCTCGGTGCGCTCGGCGAAGCTCTCGAAATTCTTGAAGGCGTAGGTGTGCAACATGGCTTTCTGCCTCTGCAAAAGCCAATACTGCCATGATTCAACATTATTCTGTTGAAAAGTTGTTTTATGGGGGCTGAATGCTCACCCTGGTTTGATTTGCACCGCGACCCCGCCCAGCACCGCATTCCCCGACAGCGGATCCCGCAGCGCATCGTCCAGCACCGCGTTGAGGTTCGCGCCGGGCCGTTCCGCGGCCACCGCGAGGCGGACCCCCGGCAGCGCATGGCCCCAACCGTGTGGCAGGCTGATCACGCCGGGCATCACCTCGTCGCTGACCTCCACCTGCACGTCGATCGACTGATCCCGCGCACCGGCGATGCGCGCCTGCCCGCCGTGCTGCAGGCCCCAGCGGGCGGCGTCCTCCGGGTGGACCAGCGCGGTGCAGCGGAACGGGCCCTTCGCGAGCGTCGGCAGGTTGTGCATCCAGCTGTTGTTCGAGCGCACCTGGCGGCGGCCGATGATCACCGCGTCGGCGGGGGCGATCCGCGCATCGGCGGCCACGCGCTGCAGGTCGTCGAGCAGGCGCTGCGGCGCGAGCTCGATGCAGCCCGACGGCGTGCGCAGCAGCTCGGGCAGGCGCGGCGCCAACGGGCCCAGGTCGATGCCGTGCGGTGCCGCCTTCAGCCTGTCGAGCGTCAGGCCCTCGGGCTGGCGGCCGAAGCCGTCGCCGAACGGCCCGCTGCGCAAGGCCAGGTCGAGCAGCCGCTCCGGGCCGCGGTGCGCCGACAGCGCCTGCAGCACCGCATCGGCCTGGTCGCCGGCGAGCTTGCGCACGTCGTCGGCCACCAGGGCGTCGTCGAGGGCCGCGATGTCGGCCTGGGCGCCGCGGCCTTGCACCAGCGCGGCGAGCCGCAGCAGCGTTTCCCACTCGGCTGGCGCGCCCGCCGGCGGCGGCAGCACGGCCGGGCTGTAGCGCGCATGGTTGCGCACGCTGAACTGCGGGAACGCGACGTCGTAGTGCGTGTCCTCCAGCGGCGACAGCCCGGGCAGGATCACGTCGGCATGGCGCGTCGTCTCGTTCAGGTAGATGTCCAGGCTCAGCATGAAGTCGAGCCCCTCCAGCGCCTTCGCCAGCCGCGCGCCGTTCGGTGCCGACAGGACAGGGTTGCTCGCGATCGTGATCAGCGCCTTCACCTGGCCCGCACCCGGCGTCTCGATCTCCTCGGCCAGGCAGGTCATCGGCAGCTCGCCGTACACCTCCGGCGCACCGCTGACGCGGCTGTGGTGCCTGCCCGTCACGATGCCGCGCCCGCGGCCCGGCGTGCCGGCCGTGTTGGCCGCGAAGGCCGCCGCCTGCGGGAACATCGCGCCGCCGGGTTCATCGAGGTGGCCGGTCAGGATGTTCAGCACGTCGATCAGCCACGAGCAGGTGGTCCCATAGGCCTGCACGCAGGTGCCGAGCCGGCCGTAGACGCAGCCGCGCCCGGCCGCGGCGAGTTCGCGCGCGAGGCTGCGGATCACGCTCGCATCGATCCCGCAGCGCGGCGCCATCGCGTCGGCAGCGAACGGCCGCACCGCATCGCGCAGCGCCTCCACCCCCACCAGGTGCGGCTGCAGGCGCCCGAGCCTCACCAGCCCCTCGGCGAACAGCGTGTGCACCATCCCGAGCAGCAGGAACACGTCGCCCCCCGGGCGGATGAAGTGGTGCGCATCGGCGAGCGCGRCTGTCTCGGTGCGCCGCGGGTCGATCACCACCAGCCGGCCGCCGCGCGCCTTCATCGCGCGCGCCTTGCCGCGGAAATCCGGCACCGTCCACAGGCTGCCGTTGCTGGCCATCGGGTTCGCACCCAGCACCAGCAGGAAGTCGCAGCGCTCGATGTCGGGCACCGCCATCGACAGCCAGTGGCCGTACATCAGCCCGTTCGACAGCTGCTTGGGCATCTGGTCGAGCGTCGAGGCCGAGAAGAAATTGTGCGTGCCCAGCGCCTTCAGCAGCCGCGGCATGTACAGCAGCAGGCCCATCTTGTGCGCCGACGGGTTGCCCAGCGTCAGCGCGACGCTGTCCTTGCCGTGCGCCTCGCGCAGCGGCAACAGGCGGCGCTCGATCTCGGCGAAGGCCTCGTCCCAGCTCGCCTCGACGAAGCGCGCGCCGCGCCGGATCAGCGGCGTGCGCAGCCGGTCCGGGTCCTCGTGCAGGTCCTTCAGCGCGACACCCTTCGGGCACAGGAAGCCGGCGCTGAACACGTCGGCCGCGTCGCCGCGGATGGTGCCGATGCGTCCGTCGTCGTCGACCTRCACCTCGAGGCCGCAGCAGGCCTCGCACAGCGGACAGATGCGCAGCGCGGTTCTTGAGCTCATCGTCGTCTCCTGGATGCGGATCGTGGCCGCCGTACCACCTTTATGCGCCGTTCGGGCTCGCCTGTCCGTCACCGAGGCGACGCAGCAACTGCGCGGTCTCGGCATCGGCCGGGAAGAAGGTCTCCAGCGCCAGCTCCGACAGCGTGATGTCCACCGGCGTACCGAACACCGTCGTCGTGCTGATGAACGACAGCACGCCCACCGAGCTGCGGATCTGCAGCGGCACCGCGACTGCGCTCCAGTCGTCGCCGCCGGGCGGGCTGTCGTCGCCGGGGTAGCCCTGCAGCTCGTCGAGCAGCGCCGCGAGCACCGGATCGCCGCTCGCGTGCACCTGCGTGCGCAGCCGTGCGAACAGGTGGGTGCGCCAGGCGTTCAGGTTGACGATCTTCGGCGCCACGCCGTCCGGGTGCAGGCTCAGCCGCAGCACGTTGACCGGTGGCACGAGCAGGTGCGGCGCGACGCCGTCGAGCAGCAGTGCCATCGGCCGGTTGTGCGCCAGCAGGTTCCAGTGCCGGTCGACGGCCAGCGCAGGGTGCGGCTCGTGCGCCCGCAGCACCAGCTCGACGGCGTCGCGCGCGGCCTTCAGCGCCGGGTCGTCGAGCATGCGCTCGCGGTACAGCGGCGCAAAGCCGGCGGCGGTCAGCAGCGTGTTGCGCTCGCGCAGCGGCACCTCCAGCGCCTCGGCCAGGTGCAGCACCATCGCGCGGCTCGGCGCCGCGCGGCCGGTTTCGACGTAGCTCAGGTGGCGGGTGGAGATGTCGGCGTCGCTGGCCAGGTCGAGCTGGCTCAGGCGGCGGCGCTGCCGCCATTCGCGCAGCAGGGCGCCGACCGGCGTCATGCGGGAACCGCCTTGCGCTCGACGATGCGCGGCAGCCGCACCACCGCGCGCAAGCCGCGCGGCTGCACCGGCTGCAGCTCGACGGTGCCGGTGTGGCGCTCGACGATCTCCTTGACGATCGCGAGGCCCAGCCCGCAGCCGTTGCCCTCGTGCGTCGCACGGGCGAAGCGGTCGAACACCCGCTCGCGGTCGGCCTCGGCGATGCCCGGGCCGTTGTCCTCGACCTCCAGCACCGCCTGGCTGTCCTGGGCCGACAGCCGCACCGTGACGACGCTGCCGTCGCCGGCATAGCGGATCGCGTTGTCGACCAGGTTGATCAGCGATTCGCGCAGCAGCAAGGCATTGCCGTGGATCTCGATCGGTTTCTCGTCGCCTTCGTCGAGTCCGAGGTCGACGCCCGCATGCCGGCCGCGCGGCACCAGTTCGGCCGTCACCTCGCTCGCGAGCCGCCGCAGGTCGACGCGCGTGCGGCCCTGCGCTGCCGCCGATTCGGGCTCGGCGCGCGCCAGCGTCAGCAGCTGGTTGATCAGGTGCGCGCTGCGTGTCGCGCTCTCGTGCACGCGGCGCAGCCGCGCCTGCAGCGCCGGGTTGTCGGTCTCGGTCAGCGCGAGCTCGGTCTGGCTCTTCAAGCCGGCCAGCGGCGTGCGCAACTGGTGCGCCGCATCGCTGATGAAGCGCTTCTGCACCGACACGTTCTCATGCACCTGGGCCARCAGGCTGTTCAGCGCCTTCACCAGCGCACGCACTTCCTCGGGCGCGGCCTCCAGCTTGATCGGCGCCAGGTCGTTCGGCGCGCGGTCTTCCACCTCGGCGCGCAGCCGGGCCAGCGGTGCGAGGCCGGTGCGGATGCCGCCCCAGACGATCACCGACATCAGCGCCACCAGCCCCGACAGCGGCAGCGCGGTGTCGACCAGGATCTGGCGCGCGAGCTCCTCGCCGCTCGCGCGGCTGCGCGCCACCTGCACCAGCATGCGCTGCGGCGCGGTCTCGTCGCCGAACGACAGGTACATCGCCGCGACGCGGATGCCCAGCTGGTTCGACTTCTCCTTCATGCTGCCGTTGTAGAAGTAGGTCTCGCCGAGGCGCGCGTCGGTGACGGGCGGCGGCGGCAGCTTGTTGTTGCCGAGGATGAACTCGCCGGGCGGCGTGCTGACCATGTAGTAGACGCGGTCGTCCGGGTCGGCCTCGATGATGTCCTGTGCGGCGCGCGGGAAATCGATGAACAGGCCGTTGCCGATCGGCTTGACCTGGCGCGCGAGCGCGCGGGTTGCGGTCTTCAGCGCGGCGTCGATCGCGCGGTTGGCATAGCGGTCGGCGACGTTGTAGGTCACGTAGGCGGCGGCCAGCCACAGCACTAGCTGCGGCAGCAGCAGCCACAGCAGCAGGTGACGGTGCAGCGAGCGGGTGCCCGGCGTCACGCCGGGCATGCGGCGCAGGGCCAGCTTGAACGGGGAGAGCATTGGAATCAGGACGGCGCTTCGGCTTCCAGCAGGTAGCCGAGCCCGCGCACGGTGCGGATGGCCAGGCCCGAGCCGTCGAGCTTGCGCCGCAGCCGGTGGATGTAGACCTCGATCGAGCCGGCGTTCGCATCGCCGCGCTCCACCGCCCAGGCTTCGGCGATCTGTTCCTTGGTCACGACCTTGTCACGCTGCGTGAGCAGCAGGTCCATCAKCATCCATTCGCGCGGCGACAGCTCCATCGCCTCGTTGCCGATCGCGGCGCGCCGGGTGTCGCGGTCGAAGCTCAGCCGCCCCATCTCCTGCGCCGACGCGGTGGCCGCGCTGCGGGTGCGGCGCAGCAGCGCGCGGATGCGGGCCTCCAGCTCGGGGAAGTCGAACGGCTTGGTCAGGTAGTCGTCGGCGCCCGCGTTCAGCCCGGCGACGCGGTGGTCGAGCCCGTCGAGCGCGGTCAGCACCAGCATCGGCAGCGTCGGCCGGGCGGCACGCACGCGCTTGAGCACCGTCAGGCCGTCGACCAGCGGCAGGCCCAGGTCGAGCACGCCGAGATCGAACTGCTGGCGCAGCAGCAGGTATTCGGCGACGGCGCCGTTCGGGGCCACGTCGACCTCGAAGCCGGCCAGTGCCAGGTTGGCGCTGAGGGCATCGGCAAGGATGGCGTCGTCTTCGGCAAGCAGCAACTTCATGTGCGAAGCTTAGCGACTTCAGTGGCGAATCCGCATCGCCGGATACCCGAACGGCTTGCGGTGCTGGCACACTGTGCCGAATTCGATTCCGCCCCGGTGGCCCGCATGCACGACCACGCCGCACTGATCCAACGCTTCTACGAAGGCTTCTGCCGCCGCGACTGGTCCGCGATGGGCAGTTGCTACCACCGCGAGATCCACTTCACCGATCCGGTGTTCGACCTGCACGGCGCCGATGCGGGGATGATGTGGCGCATGCTCTGCACCAACGGGCGCGACCTGCGGCTCGAGTACACCGGCATCCAGGCCGACGACCAGAACGGCTCGGCGCACTGGGAGGCGAACTACACGTTCTCGGCCACCGGGCGCAAGGTGCTGAACATCATCGACGCGAGCTTCGAGTTCCGCGACGGGCTGATCGTGCGCCATGTCGACCAGTTCGATTTCTGGGCCTGGTCGCGGCAGGCACTCGGCGCGCCGGGTTGGGCGCTCGGGTGGTCGGGGCTGCTGCAGAACAAGATCAAGGCCAAGGCGGCTTTCAATCTCGCTCAGTTCAAGGCGAAGAACCCCGCCTGAACTACGCCATCCCGCCGTTGATCGAGATCACCTGCCCGGTGATGTAGCCGGCCTCGTCCCCCGCGAGGAACCCCACCAGCGCCGCCACCTCGTCCGCCGTGCCGGCCCGCTTGGCCGGCACCAGCTGGCCGATCGCCTTGTCGTCGAAGGCCTGCGCCGTCATGCGCGACGCGATGATGCCCGGCGCCACCGCGTTCACCGTGATGCCGCGGCTCGCCAGCTCCAGCGACAAGGCCTTGGTCGCGCTGTTCAACGCCCCCTTGGCCGCCGCATAGTTCGTCTGCCCGCGGTTGCCCATCACGCCGGCCACCGACGACAGGTTGATCACCCGGCCCCAGCGCGTGCGGATCATCGGCATCACCAGCGGCTGCGTCACGTTGAAGAAGCCGTGCAGCGACACGTCGATCACGCGGTGCCACTGTTCCTCGCGCATCGCCGGGAACACCGCATCGTCGTGCAGCCCGGCGTTGTTGACGATCACCTGGATCGCGCCGATCTCGGCCAGCGGCAGCAGCGCCGCCTCGCAGGCCGCGCGATCGGTCACGTCGAAGCAGACCGCCTCGGCCGAGCCGCCCGCGGCGTTCAGCTGCAGCGCCAGCAATTCGACCGCCTCGGGCCGCGAGTTGGCATGCAGGATCACATGGAAGCCGCCGCGCGCCAGCCGGCGCGCGATCGCGCTGCCGAGGTCGCCGCTGGCACCGGTGACGAGTGCGCGCCGCAGGGAAGGGGTGTCGCTCATGGTGTCTCTCCAGGATGGAGCACGACCGCGGCCCGCCCGTCGGCCACCGGCGTGCCGGCATGCTGCACGCGGAACGCGTAGAGCAGCTGGTGCGCATCGCCGGCCACGCGTTCGGCGACGACGTCGAGCGCGCCGGGCAGGTCGTGCAGGTGCAAGCGGTGGCAGCGCACGCCGCGCGCGCTCGCGAGGAAGCCCGGCGCGGCCGGCGCGCCGGTCGATTGCGCGAGCAGCGCGCCATGCAGCGCCATCGCCTGCGCCGCGTACTCGATCGCCGCGGTGGCGAGCAGGCCCGACGCGGTGCGCAGCGGGTGGTCGGCGGCATGGTGGCCGGTGGCGCGGCAGCGGATGCTGTGCGCATCCCAGGCCAGCAGGCCGTCGAGCAGGCACATCGACCCGGCGTGCGGGATCAGTGCGGCGATCCCGGCCTGGTCGAGCAGCAGGGCCTCGTCATTCATCACGAGCGGTGGATGTCCACCCGCAGCGACAGGCCGGGCTGGCAGTCCAGCACGACGCGGCCTGCTTCGCCGCGCGCGATCAGTTCGAGCAGCGGCAGCGCGCGTGCCGCGGGGATCTGCTGGCGCAGCGCCTCGAGCGCCGCATCACGGCATGGCGTCGGCGGCTGCGGCGCCTGTGCCGCGATCACCAGCCGCGCCACCGCGCCATCGCCGATCGGCCGCAGCACCAGCGCGACGCCCAGGCTGTCGGGCAGCGGCCGCGTGGCATGCAGCGGCTCGGGGTAGGGCGTGTCGCTCGCGACCAGCAGCACCGGCTGCGACGGCTCGCCATGCAGCTGCCCGGCCGCTTCGATCAGCCCGGCCGCGAAGCTGGTGTCGAAGCCGCACAGGCTGGTCGACGCGGCCCGGCCGGTGACGGCGATGTGCCAGTAGCCCGCCGCGGCGTTGTGCACCGAGTTCGTGAAGCGCGTCGGCGACACCAGCCGGTCGTTGCCGGCCAGCGCCTCGCACAGCGCATGGCAGTTCGCGCCATCGCCGCTCGACGAGGCGAACACCGTGGCGGCGAGTGCCGGGTCGATGCCGCCGTGCCGGCAGGCCTCGTCGGCGACGGCCAGCGCGATCTTGATCGCCGCTCCCGCGCGGCGCCGCTCGGCGGCCGGCAGGCGGGCCGGCGG
>NZ_JBFUFQ010000095.1:0-21122 GCF_056403355.1 Rhizobacter sp. P2_H3
CGTCAGCATCGCGTTGATCGCGCGCAGGCCGGTGTCCAGCGGCTGTCGGATCGGGTCGCGGTCCATCGCGTTGATCGGGCGGCGGATCAGCTGCTCGTTGTGCTCGCTGCCGAGCGGGCCCTTGCGGTCCATCGGCAGGCCCTGAGAATCGACGACGCGGCCGAGCAGCCCGTCGCCCATCGGCAGGTGCAGCGTGCGGTCTTCGCTGCGCCGCCATTGGTGTTGCGTCGCGCCCAGCAGCAGCGGCACGATCGGCGACGGCCGCGGCACGACGCGCGCGCCGCTCGCCAGGCCGTGGATCTCGCCGGTGGGCATCAGGTAGGCGCGATCGCCCGAGAAGCCGACCACCTCGGCCAGCACCGGCGGCTGGCCGTCCATGCGCACCTCGCAGACCGAGCCGACCGGCACGCGCAGCCCGGCGGCCTCGAGCACCAGGCCGGCCACGCGCACCAGCGTGCCCTGGGTCTCCAGCGGCATCGCGCTCGCCGAGAAGTTCTCCAGGTCGCCGAGGTAGCGCTGCCACTTGTCCGTCGTGGACACCGCCTTGGCTTCTTGCGGGGAGGTGATCATGCGGCTTCACCGTCCTCTTCGATCTCGGGCAGCGGCGCGTCGTCGCCGTCCCATTCCTGCTCGCAACCGAGCGAGGCGGCGACCCGGCGCCAGCGCGCCTCGAGCGTCGCGTCGATCACGCCGATGTCGGATTCGACCAGGCAGCCGCCGCGCAGCACCTCGGGGTCGGACAGCAGGCGCGCGCCGCGCGCGGACAGCACGTCGGCCGCACCCTGGGCGACCAGCGCGTGGTCGTCCGGGTGCACGCGCACGGTGATGTGGCGGGCGCTCAGCAGCAGCGTGTCGACCGCCTCGGTCGCGACCACCGCGACCAGCTCGGGCTTCATGCTCAGCTCGCTGCGCACCATCTGCTTGGCCAGTTGCGTGGCGGTGACGGCCAGCGCGCGCGCCATGTCCTGCTGCAGGTCGTCGAGCTGCTGGCCGAAGCCCTGCACGATCGCGCCGACCTGCGCGGTGACCTGCGCGGCGTAGCTCTGCTTGAAGCCGTCGAGCGCGACCAGGCCGTCGCGGTAGCCGTCCTGATAGCCGGTCTGGCGCACCTGCTTGAGCTGCGCCATCAGTTCGTCGGCCGGGTTCGGCGGCGGCGGGGCCGGCGGCGCGGGGCGTTGCACGCCGGCGCTCGACGCCTCGGGGCCGCCGGACAGCGAGCCCGGGTTCCACGCCGCGAACGAGCTCAGCTCCTCGCGCGGGATGAAGCGGCTGTAGTTGCTGGTCGGCTTCGCGCCGGCCGGCGGCGGCACCTGCCGCGGGCCGTTCGGCTTAGAGGAACTGGTCATCACCGCCGCCTCCGAGCACGATCTGGCCTTCGTCGCTCAGGCGACGCACGATCTTCAGCATTTCCTTCTGCTCGGCCTCGACCTCGCTCACGCGCACCGGGCCGCGCGATTCCAGGTCTTCGCGCAGCGTCTCGGCGGCGCGCGTGGACATGTTGCGGAACACCTTCTCGCGCATCTCCGGCGTCGCGCCCTTCAGCGCGATCACCAGCGACTCGGACTGCACTTCCTTCAGCACCAGCTGGATGCCCTTGTCGTCGACCTTCTCCAGGTCGTCGAAGGTGAACATGTTGTCCATGATCTTCTGGGCCAGCTCGTTGTCGGCCTCGCGCACGTAGTCGAGCACCGCGGTCTCGATGCTGCCGCCCAGCAGGTTGATCATCTCGGCCGCGGTCTTCACGCCGCCGAGCGAGGCCTTGCGCAGCTTGTCGCCGCCGGCCAGCACCTTGCTCATCACGTCGTTCAGGTCCTTCAGCGCCGACGGCTGGATGCCGTCGAGCGTGGCGATGCGCACCACCACCTCGTTGCGCTGGCGCTCGGTGAAGCACTTCAGCACCGACGAGGCCTGGTCGAAATCGAGGTGCACCAGGATCGCTGCGACGATCTGCGGGTGCTCGTTGCGCAGCAGCTCGGCCACCGAGCTCGCGTCCATCCACTTCAGGCTCTCGATGCCGCTGGTGTCGCCGCCCTGCAGGATGCGGTCGATCAGCAGGTTGGCCTTGTCGTCGCCGAGCGCCTTGCGCAGCACGCTCTTGATGTATTCGTCGTTGTCGGTGACGAGCAGGCTCTGCTCCTGTGCCTGGGTGGCGAAGCGCTCCAGCACCGTCTCCACGCGGTCGCGCGGGATGGTCTTCATCCTGGCGATGGTCTCGCCGAGGCCCTGCACCTCTTTCGGCGTGAGGTGCTTGAACACCTCGGAGGCTTCCTCCTCGCCGAGCGACATCATCAGGATTGCCGCGTCTTCCAGTCCCTTGGCGTCCATCGTGTTCCGTTCCGTTGTTCTTGTGGGGGCCGGGCGTCAGGCGGCTTCGCCGCTGACCCAGTCGCGCACGATGCTGGCCACTGCGGCGGGGTTGTCCTTGGCGTAGGCGCGGGCGGCGATCAGCGTCGGGCTGATGCGCGGCGCCTCGAGCATCGGCAGTTTCGCGTCGGCTTCGTGGCCGAGCTTCGGCAGAGACTCGGCATCGTCGACCATCGCATTCAGCGTGTTGCCGCGCGCATCGGCCGGCGACACCGGCTGCGGCAGCGCAGCCTTCAGGGCCRGGCGGATCAGGCCGAACACGATCACCATCGCGACCAGGGCCAGCGAGGCCGGCACCGCGGCGGCGCGCAGCATGTCCAGCGTCTGCGGCTGCTTCCAGATCGGCGTGGTGTCGGGCTCGATCTTCTCGATGCGGAACGGCGCGTTGATGACCTTCACCGAATCGCCACGCTCCTGCTTGAAGCCGATGCTCTCGCGCACCAGCACGTTGAGCTTCTCGATCTCGTCGGGCGTCAGCGGCACGGTGGTGGTCTTGCCCTTGGCGTCGGTCACGCTGCGGTGGTTGACGACCACGGCGGCGTTCAGGCGCTTGACGGTGCCGGTGGCGTTGCGCGTCACGCGCACGGTCTTGTCGATCTCGTAGTTGGTGACCGCTTCCTTGCGGCTGTTGGTGTTGCTGGCAGCGCCGTTCTGCGCGGTCTGCAGCGGCTGGGCGGCGCCCGTCACCGGGGCGGTCGCCGGCACCGGCGGCTGGTTCGACGCGGCCCCGGGAATGCCGGTGGCGCCGGCCCCGCTCTGGCCCATCTGCTCGCTGCTCTGCTGGCTGCGCACGCTGGCCTGCGCGTTCTCGCCCTGGTTGGGCTTGAACTCCTCGGCGGTGGACTCGACCTGCGAGAAGTCGATGTCGGCGGTGACCTGCGCGCGCAGGTTGTCGCGGCCGATCACCGGCTCGAGGATGTCGAGGATGCGCTTGTTGTAGCTGGCCTCGATCTGGTTCACGTACTGCAGCTGCTGCGCGTCGAGGCCGGCGCCGTTGGTGGCGTCGTTGGCGGCCGAAAGCAGCGTGCCGGTCTGGTCGAGCACGCTGACGGCCTTCGGGTTCATCTCGGGCACGCTGGACGACACCAGGTGCACGATGCCGGCGACCTGCGAGCGGTCGAGCGTGCGGCCGGGGTGCAGCGTCAGCATCACCGAGGCGCTGGGCTTCTGCTGTTCGCGGAAGAAGCCGTTCTGGTTCGGCAGCGCCAGGTGCACGCGGGCGTTCTGCACGGCCGACATCGCCATGATCGAGCGGGTCAGCTCGCCTTCGAGGCCGCGCTGGAAGGTCAGGCGCTCCTGGAACTGGGTCTGGCCGAACTTGGCGCCGTCCATCAGCTCGAAGCCGACGATCGAGCCCTTGGGCAGCCCGGCCGACGCGAGCTTCAGGCGCAGGTCGTGAACTTGTGCCGCCGGCACGAGGATCGCGCCGCCGCCATCGGAATAGCGGTACGGCACGTTCATCTGCGACAGCTGGGCGATGATCGCGCCGCCGTCCTTCTCGGACAGGTTGGCGTACAGCACCTTGTAGTCACCCTGGCTGCTCCACAGCGTGATGGCAGCCAGCACGGCGATCAGCGCCGCGATGCCGAGGCCCAGGCTCGCCTTGCTCCTGGCGGGCAGCGCGGCCAGGCGCGCGCCGAAACCGGCCGGGGCGGCAAGCTGGTTGGCATTGGCAAGGGTGACCGCGTTGTCCATGTTGTTCGCTTGAGGTAGACGGGCACAGGCCGCCTGAATGAAGCGATTATTTGGAAACTTGAGGTTTCAATTGCGTTGAACAGCCGGGGAAACGGCCCGCAGTTCGCCCCATCCGCTTTCAGGGTCTTGTCTACAGTTCGACTCCATGGACGTCACCCTCAAGCCCTTCAACTTCGCGCAGGCAGCGGCCCGTGCGGGGATGAACCCGAACGGCACGCCGCTGGTCAACAGCAGCAAGGCCACCGAGGGCGCGGGCTTCCAGCAGGCGCTGACGCAGGCGCTGCGCTCGGTGAGCGATTCGCAGCTGAAGTCCGACGAGATGCAGCGCCAGGTGTCGCTGGGCAACCCGACGGTGAGCCTGGAGGAGACGATGGTCGCGATGCAGAAGTCGCAGATCGGTTTCCAGGCCACGCTGCAGGTGCGCAACCGGCTGGTGCAGGCTTACTCCGACATCATGAACATGTCGGTGTAACGGCCTGTTTCAAGACGGTTCCGTGACGAAGTAGACGATCCACGGTCACCCCCCATTCGCGTGTACCCGAAGGCGCAAGCGCCGGAACTTCGGGACAATCGGTGGTTGCCATCCGATGCCGTTGCGGCATCTCACCGTTGGACTGCTGTTTGAAATCCGCGTTTGCCATTCCGGGGCTGCTCGTCGCAACCCTCGTGACCTGCCTGCCCGCCCATGCCGACGACGCCGTCGAGCAGATGGTGGCCGGCATCGATGCCGTCCTGTTCGTCTGCACGCCGGTCGATCCGAAGAGCATGAAGCCGGGGGTGGAGATGCTGCAGCAGCTGGCGGCCAAGACCAAGTCGGACCTGTCCGCCGTGCGCAAGAGCGACGGCTACCGCGCCACCTACAACTCCGAGGTGAACCGGATGCTGTCGATGCCGGCGAAGGACAAGCTGGCGACCTGCCAGCGAGCCTTCTGACCGGCAGAAGTCCTTACTTCAGCGCCTTGTAGCGCAGGCGCTTGGGCTTGGCGCCCTCTTCGCCCAGGCGGCGCTTCTTGTCGGCCTCGTACTCCTGGTAGTTGCCGTCGAAGAACACCCACTTCGAATCGCCTTCACAGGCGAGGATGTGCGTCGCGATGCGGTCCAGGAACCAGCGGTCATGGCTGATCACCATGATGCTGCCGGCGAACTCGAGCAGCGCGTCTTCGAGCGCGCGCAGCGTTTCGACGTCGAGGTCGTTCGACGGTTCGTCGAGCATCAGCACGTTGCCGCCCTGCGCCAGCGTCTTCGCCAGGTGCAGGCGCCCGCGCTCGCCGCCCGACAGGCTGCCCACCAGCTTCTGCTGGTCATTGCCCTTGAAATTGAAGCGGCCGATGTAGGCGCGCGACGGCATCACGAACTTGCCGACGATGATGTTGTCGAGCCCGCCCGACACGTCCTGCCACACGGTCTTGTCGGCTTCGAGCGATTCGCGGCTCTGCTCGACGAAGGCCATCTTCGCGGTCGGGCCGATCTTCACGGTGCCCGAATCCGGCTGCTCCTTGCCGGCGATCATGCGGAACAGCGTCGACTTGCCGGCGCCGTTCGGGCCGATGATGCCGACGATCGCGCCGGCCGGCACCTTGAAGCTCAGGTCGTCGATCAGCACGCGGTCGCCGAAGCTCTTGCTGACGTTGCTGAACTCGATCACCTCATGGCCCAGGCGATCGGACACCGGAATGAAGATCTCGTTGGTCTCGTTGCGCTTCTGGTAGTCGACGTCGCTCAGTTCCTCGAAGCGGGCCAGGCGCGCCTTGCTCTTGGCCTGGCGGCCCTTCGGGTTCTGGCGCACCCACTCCAGCTCCTTCTTCATCGCCTTGGTGCGCGCGTCCTCGGTCTTCTGTTCCTGCTCGAGGCGCTGTTCCTTCTGGTCGAGCCAGGTGCTGTAGTTGCCCTTGTACGGAATGCCGCGGCCGCGGTCGAGTTCGAGGATCCACTCGGCCGCGTTGTCGAGGAAGTAGCGATCGTGGGTGATGGCCACCACGGTGCCGCTGAAGCGGCTCAGGAACTGCTCCAGCCAGTCGACCGACTCGGCGTCCAGGTGGTTGGTGGGCTCGTCGAGCAGCAGCATGTCGGGCTTGGACAGCAGCAGGCGGCACAGCGCGACGCGGCGCTTCTCGCCGCCCGACAGCTTGCCGACCACCGCCTCCCAGGGCGGCAGGCGCAGCGCATCGGCCGCGATCTCGAGCTGCAGGTCGGTGTTCTCGCTGCCGGCGGCGGCGATGATGGCTTCGAGCTCGGCCTGCTCGGCGGCCAGCGCGTCGAAATCGGCATCGGGCTCGGCGTATTCGGCATACACCTCGTCGAGGCGCTTCTTGGCGGCCAGCGAGCCGCCCAGGCCTTCCTCGACCGCCTCGCGCACCGTCTGGTCGGGCGCCATCACCGGCTCCTGCGGCAGGTAGCCGATGCGCAGGTTGGGCATCGGCGTGGCCTCGCCTTCGATGTCCTTGTCGATGCCGGCCATGATCTTCAGCAGCGTGCTCTTGCCGGAACCGTTCAGGCCGAGCACGCCGATCTTGGCGCCGGGGAAGAAGCTGAGGGAGATGTCCTTGAGGATCTGGCGCTTGGGCGGGACGATCTTGCCCACGCGGTTCATCGTGAATACGTACTGAGCCATGGCGTGTGGTCCTGGAGAGCGGGAAGAGCGGGAGGTGAAGCTGGAATGGCCGGCCGCAGAACGCGGCGCCAACGTCGTATTGTCGCCGCTCCGCGAACCGCCCTGCCCGGGTGCCCCGATGAAGCCGGCCGCGACCCGGCAGTTCCGCCGATGAAATCGCGTTCAGCAGGTAGAATCCGCCCACCAGCGCAGACACCAGTCACTTCGCTGCCGTCATCCCTGACCTGAGCCTCGCGCTCACCTCATCGTCTGCCTGCGACTGGCGCCGAAGTACTCGGCGACGGGCCGATCTCCTGATGGATCCCCATGTCTTTTGACACCCTCGGCCTGTCCGAGCCCCTGCTGCGTGCCGTTCACGAACAGGGCTACACCGTTCCCACTCCCATCCAGGCACAGGCCATCCCGGCCGTGCTGTCCGGCGGCGACCTGCTCGCCGGCGCCCAGACCGGCACCGGCAAGACCGCCGGCTTCACGCTGCCGATGCTGCAGCGCCTGTCGGCCAAGCCGGCGGTGCGCGACGCACGCGGCAAGCTGCCGATCCGCGCCCTGATCCTGACCCCCACGCGCGAACTCGCGGCGCAGGTCGAAGAGAGCGTGCGCACCTACGGCAAATACCTGCAACTCACCTCGATGGTGATGTTCGGCGGCGTCGGCATGCAGCCGCAGATCGACCGCCTGCGCAAGGGCGTCGACATCCTGGTGGCCACGCCCGGCCGCCTGCTCGACCACCACCAGCAGCGCACGCTCGACCTGAGCCACGTCGAGATCTTCGTGCTCGACGAAGCCGATCGCATGCTCGACATGGGYTTCATCCACGACATCAAGAAGGTGCTGGCCATCGTGCCGGCGCAGAAGCAGAGCCTGCTGTTCTCGGCCACCTTCAGCGACGAGATCAAGACGCTCGCCGACCGCCTGCTGAACAAGCCGGCGCTGATCGAGGTGGCGCGCCGCAACCAGACCAACGACGCGATCGCGCAGAAGGTGCACCCGGTCGGCCGCGAGATGAAGAAGGAGCTGCTGACGCACCTGATCAAGTCGAACGACTGGAACCAGGTGCTGGTCTTCACGCGCATGAAGCACGGTGCGAACCGGCTGGTCGAGCACCTGCTGAAGCAGGACATCAGCGCGATGGCGATCCACGGCAACAAGAGCCAGAGCGCGCGCACCAAGGCGCTGGCCGACTTCAAGACCGGCGACCTGCAGGTGCTGGTGGCGACCGACATCGCAGCGCGCGGCATCGACATCGACCAGCTGCCGCACGTCGTCAACTTCGAGCTGCCGAACGTGCCCGAGGACTACGTGCACCGCATCGGCCGCACCGGCCGCGCGGGTGCGCAGGGCGAGGCGGTGTCGCTGGTGTGCGTCGACGAGAACGGCTTCCTGCGCGACATCGAGAAGCTGATCAAGCGCGAGATCCCGAAGGAGAACGTGCCGGGCTTCGAGCCGAGTGCCAATGAGCGCCCCGAGCCGATCGTGCTCGGCCGCATGGTGATCGGCGAAGGCGCCGGCCGCGGTGGCCATCGGCATGCCGGTGGTGGCGGTGGTGGTGGCCGTGGTGCGGGTGGTGGCGGTGGCCACGGCGGTGGCGGCGGCCGCGGGCGCGACAGCCGCGGCGGTGGTGGATCGGCCCCCGCGCGATCCGGCGCTGGCGGTGGTAGCAACGGTGGCGGCCAGGGCCGCACCGGTGGCGGYCAGGCACCCGCTCCGTCGGCCGCGCGTCCGAGCGGCCCGCGTCCGCAGCAGCCGGGCAATGGTCCGCGCCGCGAAGGCGGCGCCAAGCCGGCCCCGCGTCTGACCCAGCCCAAACGCTGAAGTCTCGGCTGTCTGTCAGTTGCCGAGGGAGTCGGCACTCACAGACAGCCTGATTTGTATCCAGTTGTTCGGCGAGTGGCGGGCTGCGCCTGCAAGCTGACGCGTCTGGATACATCTCGAGCCGTCATGGGGCGTACCGTCGACGCCCGCCCATTCGACTCGAGAGACACACCCCATGGACAGCACCTGGCATACGGCCTGGCAAGGGCCGGACATCGTCGTTTTTCATGACGATGCCGAAGTCGACCGCTTCAAGGCCGCCGACGTTCAGCGCGTGATCTTCGTGCAGCACGGCAGCGGCGAACACCTGGGCGACCTGTCGTACTCGGTGGTGGAGCTCCCCGATGAATTCCTGCTGCTGCCGGCGAACACCGGTTTTGCCGGACGCGTGCATTTCGAGCGGCTGGCCTTCTGGGCCGACAAGCGCTGCGTCTACTGGGGCCATGAATCGCACGCACCGTTGCCCGGCCGGCTGCGCCGCGGGCTGCGCCTGCTGAAGCCATCGCTGCCGGTGTTCGGCCGCGTGCCCCGTGCCGAGCTGAGCGACACGATTGCTCGCTGGACGCTGACCGGGCCGCAGACCTGGGACGAGCGCAAGTGGCAACGCATCGCGTCGAGCCGGCCGTTTGCGACCGCGGTGGAGGCGGCGAAGCCGCGGCTGAGGGCCTGATCGCCGGTACTTGAGGCGCCCCTGGCTTCGACTCACGTCGTGAGTCGAATCGAAAGAATGTTGTACATTCGACATCAAATGTTGTTGAATGACCAACATGCAAAGCAGTGAAGCACGGGACACCGGTGCATGAACACCGAGCTCATGTCCGAACTCCTCGGAGGCGCCGGTCGCTACAAGGCATTGCGCTGTCTTTTCGAGCATCCCGACAAGGGCTACGGGCCCCGTGAACTGGCCGCCGAGACCGGGGTGGACCCAGGCAATCTCTCGCGCTGGCTTCGCCGTTGGGCCGACATCGGCCTGCTGGAACGGCGCACGGGAATCCGGCAGACGCTCTACGCCGCCTCGATGAGCCCGGCACTCGCGCCATTGCGCGCGCTGCTCCAGCAGGACAACGAGGTCGTCCGCGTGCTTCGCGAACGCCTGGCTGAACTCGACGCCCCGGTCAGCGCCGCAGCCGTGTTCGGTTCCACGGCTCGAGGCGAAGCCCAGGCGGGCAGCGACATCGACCTGCTGCTCGTGACCGATGCCTCCCGCCTGCAGGCCCAGGCTCATTTCAAGGCGGCAGGCCGCACGCTCGGACGCGCGGTCAACGTGGTGACCTTCACAGCGAACCAATGGGCCGAAGCGAAACGATCGGGAGACGAGTTCGTCGCAGAAGTCTTGCGCAACCCCGTCATCACACTCCAGGGAGAGTTGAATGCTGCGCAAGGCTGAGGACTTCTACAACGAGGGAAGCAAGGTGTTCCACAGGGCGCCTGTGAACCGCACCTCCATCCAAGGCTGGATCGGAATCAGCAAAGGCAAGATTGCCGACGCCCAGCGCCAGGAGAATTCAACGACAACCCGCCTGGGGGCCGCCTACGACGCCATCCTCAATCTCAGCCTGGCCATCCTGTCCTCGCGCGGCTGGCGTGCCGGCGGTGCGGAGGGGCACCACGTGCAGACGCTCGAAGCAGCATGCGCATACGCCGGTGTGACCCAAGCTGTCTTCGACCAGCTCGATGCCATTCGCGACCTGCGCAACAACCAGTACCAGGGCATCGAGCCCAGCGAGACCGATGTAAAGCTTGCGTTGTCAGTGCTGGAGCGCCTGGTGCCTCAGTTGCTGCACCTGCTGTCCTCCTAAGACCCGCCCACAAAAAACCCGGCCTGAGCCGGGTTCCTTGTGCCTTTGGGCGCTGACGCCCGGAAAGCTGCCTGGATCTCAGGCGGCCTTCTTTTCAGCCTTCTTCTTGGCGGCCTTCTTGGCCGGCTTCTTGGCGGCCTTCTTGTCGGCAGCGGCCGGAGCCGCTTCCTTGGCAGCCGGGGCTGCAGCGGCCGGGGCCGAAGCAGCTTGGGCGAATGCGCCCAGCGAGAAGGTGGCGGCGATCAGCGCGGCGATGAGTTTGGTCATGGGGGGCTCCTTTGCAAAGGTCGAGCAACACGCTCGGGAGGCACAACGGCGGCTCGAGCACGCTCGTTGACGAAACCTCAGCGTTTATTTACGAACAGCGCATGAGCGTGACATTCGTCAAGCCGCAGCACCGGTGTGACGCAGCCATCGACCGGTTCCAGCAACGCCCACCAGTCGGACAAGGTTCGGGTTAACACCAGGGCCGCCAGCGCATCGCGCAAGGCCAGCGACTCGGTGCTGCCGACCTGCAGCCCGAGCGACCAATGCCGGTCCGACCACTCAGGCCGCCCGAGCGCCACGCACAAGCGCTGCCAGAACGGCAGCTCCAGCGCGCCGATTGCGAGGTGGCGGCCGTCGGCGGTGCGGTAGACGCCGTAGCACGGCGCACCGCCGGACAGCAGGTCGCGGCCCGGCACCGGCGCCCGGCCGGTCTGTGCGACCACCACGTCGGCCAGCACCTGGTGGCGGCGCACTTCATGGGTCATCGAGATGTCGACATGGCGCCCGGCGCCGCTGCGCTGCACCGCGAGCAAGGCGGCGAGGATGCCCGCCACCGCGGCCTGCGTGCCGCCCATCAGGTCGCCGATCTGGAAGTTGGGAGCGACCGGCTCGCCGTCGGGCCCGGCGAGCTGGTGCAGCACGCCGGCCATCGCGATGTAGTTGATGTCGTGGCCGGCCCGCTGCGCCCACGGCCCGGTCTGGCCATAGCCGCTGATCGAGCACATCACGAGCCGCGGGTTGCGCGCCGACAGCACATCCCAGCCGAGCCCGAGCCGGGCCATCGCGCCGGGGCGGAAACCTTCGATCAGCACGTCGGCACGCGCCACCTCGTCGAGCAGCACGGCGCGATCGGCCTCGTCGCGCAGGTCCAGCGTGCGCAGCGCCTTGCCCTCGTTCAGGCGGCGGAACATCAGCGCCGGCTCGCCGGCAGCGCGTTCGGCCTCCGTGCGCCACAGCTCGCGCGCGCCGTCCTGCTGGCCGGGCGGGCCTTCGATCTTCAGCACCTCGGCGCCCAGGCGCTGCAGCTCCAGTGCCGCCAGCGGCCCGGGCAGCAGCCGCGTCAGGTCGACGACCTTCACGCCGTCGAGAGGCAACGCGTCCCGGATTGCGCTGCGCTCCATCCGGGCTACGACTTCACTCGAATTTTCCTTCGCGCATCCATTTCGTCGCGACCCACTTCTCGCCTTCCAACACCGGCGCGCCGCCATGCAGCGTGCGCGTCATCGCGTGCGGCCGGTCGTAGCTGAAGAACACCGCATTGCCCTTGACCGGCGAGACCTCGAGGTTCACGTCAGGGAAGGTCGTGGCACCGCCGCGCTTCGGCGAGTTGAGATACACCACCAGCGTGCCGACGCGCTGGCCGCCGCGCTTCAGGATGGTCGGCGTGCCCGGCTGCGCCGGGTCGAAGTAGTCGTAATGCGGCTTGTACTCGGCCCCCGGCTGGTAGCGCAGGATCTGCAGCCCCTCGCCGTTGTCGAGCGGCCAGTTCAGCAGCGTCGCGATGCGCGCCTCGATGCGCTTGCACACGTCGTTCTCGCCGCGGCCGAAGAACATGCCCTCGCTGGTGCGCGCGACATTGACCTCGCTCGCACCGGTCGTCGTGACCACCGTCTCGGAGCGGGCGAGCCGCTGGCGCGCCAGCGCGACGAGCTCGTCGCACTCGGCCTCGGTCATCAGCCCGCCGAACACGACGACGCGCGGGTTGCGCATCGTCATCACGATCTTGACCTCATGCCCGTCGACCACCACCGAGCCGGGCGAATCGAGCAGGTCGGGCTCGGGCACCGGCACCGGCACCGGCAGGCCGTTCGCCTTCGCGTGGTCCTTCAGGAAGCCCTGCAGCGTGTCCTCGAGCGCCTCGATCGCGACGTCTTCGGTCCAGCCGCTGTCGATCATCGACTTCAGGACGTCGTCCGGGCTGCGACCGGCCTTGGCCTGGTCGATGATCCATTGCCGCAGTTCGGGCGTGATGCTCTGCTTGGTCGTGCTGTTCATGGTGGGTTCAGCTCAGGTGTCGGCGAAAAACCAGCCGGTCGGGTTGCGACGCGGCGGGATCGAAACGGTAACCGTCGGCGTTGAATTTTTCCAGCCCCTTCGGGGTGGCGAGCTTCTTCTTGATCGCGTGCCGCGCCATCAGCCCGCGGGCGCGCTTGGCGAAGAAGCTGATGACCTTGTACTGGCCGTTCTTCCAGTCCTCGAACACGCACTCGACGACGCGGGCCTTCAGCACCTTGCGGCGCACCGCGCGGAAGTATTCGTTCGACGCGAGGTTGACGATCACCGGGCTGGCATCGGCCGCGAGGCGCTCGTTCAGGTGCTCGGCCAGCGTGTCGCCCCAGTAGTCGTACAGCGTGGCGCCGCGCGGCGTCTGCAGGGCGGTGCCCATCTCGAGCCGATAGGGCTGCATGCGGTCGAGCGGGCGCAGCACGCCGTACAGGCCGGACAGGATGCACAGGTGGTCCTGCGCCCAGGCCAGGTCGGCGTCGCTCAGCGTCGGGGCCTTCAGGCCGTCGTAGACATCGCCGTCGAACGCGAGCGCGGCCGGGCGGCTGTTGGCGTCGGTGAAGCGCGGGCTCCACGCGGCATAGCGCTCGACGTTGAGCGCCGACAGCGGCTCGGACAGGTGCATCAGCGCCGCGATGTCGGCCACCGACTTCGTCTTCAGCACCTGGATCAGCTCCGCCGAGCGGGGCAGGAAGGACGGCATCGTCGGCTCGTGCGCGGTGCGCAGCGGCGTGTCGTAGTCGAGGGTCTTGGCGGGCGAGAGCAGGAACAGCATGTAGCCGGTCAACGATGCAAGAGAAAGACCCGAACTCTATCGAATCGGCGCTCACACTTCGTTTCCAGGTGTGCCCGCGGCTTCGGCAGCATCAACCAGAATCAACGGAAATCGCGGCTGCGTGCAATGAGGCCGCCCAACAGCGGCGTGTGGTCGATCATCTTGACCGCCAGCAGGTGCATCACGTCGCCCTGCCGCTGCCACTGGCCGTAGACCGTCAGCAGCCGCGCAGCGAGCAAGGCCTGGCGCTGGGTCTCGAACACGCGCGGCCAGACGATGATGTTGACGGCGCCGGTCTCGTCCTCCAGCGTGATGAAGACCGTGCCCTTGGCGGTCTGCGGCCGCTGCCGGTGCGTGACCAGCCCGCTCGCGCGCGCCAGCCGGCCGTCGGGGTAGCCGCGCAGCACGGCCGCGGTCTGCACCTGGAAGGCCTCGAGCTGCGGGCGCAGCAGCGCGAGCGGGTGGCGCTTCAGCGTCAGCCCGAGCGCGTGGTAGTCGGCCACCGTCTCCTCGACCTCGGCCGGCGCGGGCAGCTGCAGCGCGGGCTCGTCGATGCGCGTGCGGCGCAGCATCGCGGTGGGCCGCGTGTCGATGCCGGCCACCGCCCAGGCGGCCTGGTGGCGGTGGCCGCTCAGGCTGTGCAGCGCATCGGCCTGCGCCAGCGACTGCAGCTCGTGGCCGTTCAGCTCGGCGCGCCGCGCCAGGTCTTCCGGGTTCGCGAAGGCGCCGCGCTCGCGGGCCGCCACGATGCGCTGCGCCGCCGCCTCGGACAGCCCACCGACGCGGTTCAGCCCGAGCCGCACCGGGCGCAGCCCATCGCCCGGAGCGGCCTCGTCGAGCGGCCACTCCAGCGTGCACTCCCAGTCGCTGCACGCCACGTCGACCGGCCGCACCTCGACGCCGTGCTCGCGCGCGTCGCGCACCAGCTGCGCCGGTGCGTAGAACCCCATCGGCTGGCTGTTCAGCAAGGCCGCGAGAAACGCATCGGGGTGGTGGCACTTGATCCAGCTGCTGTTGTAGGCAAGCAGCGCGAAGCCGGCCGCATGGCTCTCCGGGAAGCCGTACTCGCCGAAGCCCTCCATCTGCTTGAAGATGCGTTCCGCGTACTCGAGCGCGTAGCCGTTGGCGACCATGCGGCCGACCAGCCGCTCGTGGAACGGCCCGAGCCCGCCCTTGCGCTTCCACGCGGCCATCGCGCGGCGCAGCTGGTCGGCCTCGCCCTGAGTGAAGTCGGCGGCCAGCATCGCGATCTGCATCACCTGCTCCTGGAAGATCGGCACGCCCTTCGTGCGCTCCAGCGCGGGCCAGAGCGGCTCGGGGCAATCGATCTCCGCGATCGGCAGGTTGCGGTTCTTCAGGTAGGGGTGGACCATGCCGCCCTGGATCGGGCCGGGCCGCACGATCGCGACCTCGACCACCAGGTCGTAGTACTTTCGCGGCCGCAGGCGCGGCAGCATGCTCATCTGCGCCCGGCTCTCGATCTGGAACACGCCGATGGTGTCGGCCTGGCAGATCATGTCGTAGGTGGGTTCGTCGCCCTCGGCGATGTCCTGCATGCGGAATTCACGGCCCTGCTTGTGGCCGATGAATTCCAGCGCGCGGCGCAGCGCGCTGAGCATGCCGAGCGCGAGGATGTCGACCTTGATGAGCCCGAGCGCGTCGAGGTCGTCCTTGTCCCACTGCACGACGCTGCGCTTGTCCATCGCGGCGTTCTCGACCGGCACCAGCTGCTCGATCTGGTCGCGCGCGATCACGAAGCCGCCCGGGTGCTGGCTCAGGTGGCGCGGAAAGCCCACCAGCATGCCGGTCAACTCGGCCCATTGCCGCACCACCAGCGAATCGGGATCGAAGCCGTTCTCGCGCAGGCGCTCGCGGCTGATGCCGCGGCCGTCGAACCACTGCTGGCTCTTCGAGACGGCGTCGATGCGCTGCAGGTCGATGCCGAGCGCGCGGCCGACGTCGCGCACCGCGCTGCGCGGCCGGTAGCTGATGACGACCGCGGTCAGCGCCGCGCGGTGGCGGCCGTACTTGCCGTAGATGTACTGGATGACCTCTTCGCGGCGCTGGTGCTCGAAGTCGATGTCGATGTCGGGCGGCTCGTTGCGCTCGGCGCTGATGAAGCGGCCGAACAGCAGCGTCGCGCGCTCGGGATCGACCTCGGTCACCTCGAGGCAGTAGCACACCAGCGAGTTCGCCGCACTGCCGCGCCCCTGGCACAGGATGTCCCGCGCGCGCGCCCAGCGCACGATGTCGGCCACCGTCAGGAAGTAGGCCTCGTAGCCGAGCTGCTCGATCAGCGCGAGCTCGTCCTCGATCTGCTTCGAGTGCGCCGGCTTCAGCCCGTCGGGAAAGCGCTTGGGCACGCCGGCATAGGTGAGCCGGCGCAGGTGGGCGATCGGCGTCATGCCTTCGGGCACGACCTCGCGCGGGTACTCGTACTTCAGCTCGGCGAGCGAGAAGGTGCATTGCGCGGCCAGCAGCAGCGTGTTGTCGAGCCACGCCGGCTCGTAGAGGCCGGCCAGCCGGCTGCGCGAGCGCAGGTACTGCTCGGCGTTCGGCGCGAGCCGCAGCCCGCATTCGGTGAGCGGCAGGTTCAGCCGCGTCGCGGTCAGCGTGTCCTGCAGCGACTTGCGCGAGCGCAGGTGCATCAGCACGTCGCCGGACGCGACCACCGGCAGGCCGACCCGCCGCGCGACCTGCAGCACGATAGCGAGCAGTTCCTCGTCGCCGGGGCGGTGCAACCGCTCGAGGGCCACCGCGGCCCGTTCGTGGAACCAGGTCTTGAGCCACATCGCATGCGCGAACACCGTCTCGAACGGCTGCGCGGCATCGGGCACCAGCAGCGCCAGGCACTCGGGCAGGCCGGCCAGCGTGGGCGCGTCGGGCACGCCGCCTTCGAGGTCGGACGGGTGCGCGAGGTAATGCCCCTTGTCGGCGCGGCGCCGCGCGACGGTGATCCAGTGCGACAGGTTGCCGTAGCCGCGGCGCGTCTGCGCGAGCAGCACGAGCCGGGCATGCGGGTCGCCCGCCGGCAAGGTGAGCTGCATCTCGCTGCCGATGATCAGGTGCAACTGGCGGCGCCGTGCCTCGACGTGCGCGCGCACCACGCCGGACAGCGAGCACTCGTCGGTGATCGCGAGCGCCGCGTAGCCGAGGTCGGCGGCGCGGTTCACCAGTTCCTCGGGGTGCGAGGCCCCGGTGAGGAAGCTGAAGTTGCTGCGGCAGTGCAGCTCGGCATAGGGGGGGAGCATCGCGGGATGAATACTGTGCTTTCATACAGTATATGGACATATGAACCGCCCCACCGGCGACAAACGCGTGCCCGGCACACGACAGAATCGATGACCCCCCGACGAGGCCACCCGATGCCCCACACCACCCCTTGCCTGCCACGGTTTCGCACGCTGTTCATCGCGGTGACGGCCGCCACCGCGTCGTTCGGCTGCGCCTACCCGCGCACCATCCACGTCTACGACGAGGAATGCCAGGTCATGGCGCGCCAGATGGTGCTCGACGTGGCCGACGTCAATGCCGGCCGCTCATGCAGCACCAATGACTGCATCACCCAGCTGGTGGGCCACGCCGCCGTGCTGGCCGCCTCCACCGTGATCTCCGGCAGCATCGTCGTGACCGGCAACGTCGTCTACTGGCTCGAGAAGAAGCGCAACTGCCGGCCGAAGGCACCGGCATCGACGCCTGCCTCGGCGCATGGCGTGATCCAGTCCGCCTGAAGGGCCGCGTGCGGCAAGGGGCTTGGAGGAAGGCCGACAATGGCGCCCTTCCCCGCTTCGACGACTACGCGAAAGCCCATGAGCGACACCACCTACCCCGACACCCGCCTGCTGATCGACAACCAATGGGTCGACGCCGCCGGCGGCAAGACGCTGGACGTGCTGAACCCCGCCACCGGTGCGCCGATCGGCAAGGTCGCGCATGCATCGACGGCCGACCTCGACCGCGCGCTGGCCGCCGCGCAGCGCGGCTTCGAGACCTGGCGCGCAACGCCCGCGCACGAGCGCGGCAACCTGATGCGCCGCGCCGCCGCGCTGCTGCGCGAACGCGCCGACGGCATCGCCCGCCTGATGACGCAGGAGCAGGGCAAGCCGCTGGCCGAGGCGCGCGTCGAGGTGCTGGCCGGCGCCGACATCATCGACTGGTTCGCCGACGAAGGCCGCCGCGTGTACGGCCGCATCGTGCCGTCGCGCAACCTGGCCGCGCAGCAGCTGGTGCTGAAGGAGCCGGTCGGCCCGGTCGCGGCCTTCACGCCGTGGAACTTCCCGATCAACCAGATCGTGCGCAAGCTCGGTGCGGCGCTCGCGAGCGGCTGCTCGTTCCTGGTGAAGGCGCCCGAAGAAACCCCGGCTTCGCCGGCCGCGCTGCTGGCCACCTTCGTCGATGCCGGCATCCCGGCCGGCGTGCTCGGCCTGGTGTTCGGCAACCCGGCCGAGATCTCGGCCTACCTGATCCCGCACCCGGTCATCCGCAAGGTCACCTTCACCGGCTCGACGCCGATCGGCAAGGAACTGGCCGCGCTGGCCGGCCGCCACATGAAGCGCGTGACGATGGAGCTGGGCGGCCACGCGCCGGTGATCGTCGCCGACGACGCCGATGTCGCGCTCGCGGTCAAGGCCGCCGGCGGTGCGAAGTTCCGCAATGCCGGCCAGGTCTGCATCTCGCCGACGCGCTTCCTGGTGCACAACAGCCTGAAGGCGGAGTTCTCGCAGGCGCTGGTGGCGCATGCCCAGAAGCTGAAGCTGGGCGACGGCCTGGCCGAAGGCACGACGCTCGGCCCGCTGGCCAATGCGCGCCGCCTGGGCGCGATGGCCAAGGTGGTCGACGACGCCCGCAAGCGCGGCGCGACGGTCGCGACCGGCGGCGAACGCGTCGGCAGCAGCGGCAACTTCTTCGCGCCGACGGTGCTCACCGACGTGCCGCTCGACGCCGACGTGTTCAACAACGAACCGTTCGGCCCGGTGGCCGCGGTGCGCGGCTTCGACACGCTGGACGAGGCGATCGCCGAAGCCAACCGCCTGCCGTTCGGGCTGGCCAGCTACGCCTTCACGCGCTCGATCAAGAACGCGCACCTGCTGTCGCAACGCCTGGAGGTCGGCATGCTGTGGGTCAACCAGCCGGCCGCGCCGGTGGCCGAGATGCCGTTCGGCGGCGTCAAGGACTCGGGCTACGGCACCGAAGGCGGCCCGGAGGCGATGGAGGCCTACCTGGTGACGAAGAGCGTGTCGATCATGGCCGTTTGAGCGGCTTGGCCTGAGCAGGACCCGGGGTCTGCCCGACCCCGAGGTTCATCGCGTTCAGGATGTCGCCGTTGTCCTGCGACAGCTCCCACGCGAAGACGCCCGCCAGCCCGTGCGCGACCGCGAAGCGGCCCTTGCGCCGCACGCTGCGCGGGTCGTCGTAGCCGATCATCTGCTGCTCGCGCGCATTCCACAGCGTGTACGACTGCGTGATGCGGTCGTACACCGTTCTCCAGCCCTGCGTGCCGGTGCCCTTCGGTCCCAGCCAGCCGCCGGCCAGCTCGCGGTAGGTGATGTCGCCTTCCTTGCCGGGGAACACGCCGGTGCGCGGCACCCCGTTGAAGCCGTTCGGCCCCAGGCCCTTCACGCCGACGAAGCCGCGGCCGTACATCGCGATACCGGCCACCAGCTTGTGCGCCGGCACGCCGGCTTTCGTCATCACGCGCACGGCGCCTTCGAGGCTGTCGTTGGTGTCCGGCGTCGGGCTCGCGAGCGGCGTGTGGTGGCCGGCCAGCGGCGTCCAGCCGCCGGCAAAGTCGTAGGTCATCATGAAGACGAGGTCCATCACCTTCGCCGCAGCGGCGTGGTTGACCTTCGTCGCGAGCGATTCGGTGGTGTTGATGGCGGCAGTCAGCAGGTAGCGGCGGCCGGTCTGCGCGGAGAGTGCATCGAGCGCGCGGCGCAGGTCGACCATCAGGTCCGCATAGCCCTGCCCGTCGGCCGGCGTGCCCAGCGCGACGCCATTGGCGCTGCCGTTCGAGGTCGGGTGCTCCCAGTCGATGTCGATGCCGTCGAAGGCCGGGTGGGTCTGCAGGAACTGCGTGACCGAGGCGGCGAACACCGCGCGCCGCGCCGGGTCGTTCACGAGGTGGAAGAACGGGTCCGAGCCGCCCCAGCCGCCCACCGAGGCCAGCACCTTGGCGTGCGGCGCACGCTGCTTGAAGCGGGCGAAGACGGCATCGAACTCGTCGTCACGCGTCGAGGTGGCGAGCTGGAAATCGGCCTTGCCCTCGCAGGCCGCGGCGTCCTGCGGCAGCTGGCCGGGGCCGCACAGGTGCAGGAAGGCGTAGAGCAGGTGCGTCAGGTTGCCGGGCGGCACGCGGTCGAGCAGGTCCTGCGGCTGCCAGTTCGGCACGTAGACGCCGACGACCTTGCCGCTGGTCGGCGTGAAGGGGTGGTGCCGGCCGGTGAACGGCGGCACCGGTTCGGCGGCGGATGCCGCGGCCGCCATCCAGCCCAGGGCCACGGCCAGGGTCGTCATCCATCGCGATCGGTTCATCGGGCGTCTCGTCGGGTGGGTTGAAGGGATCAGGCGTGGCAGGCCGCCTCGACGCGCGCAAGCGCCGCATCGGTCCAGCGCCGCAGTGCAGCGGTCGACAGCGCGGTCGGCAGCGAACGCAGCAGCATCCGGTAGACCGCGCCGCGCGTCACCTTGATGCGCCGTGACGGATCGAGCCAGCCCGGCGCGGTGAGCAGCAGCTCGATCGATGCGAGCCCGAGCATCAGCGGCCACAGCGACGCGAGCCGCAGGCGCAGGCTGCCCGCGGGGATCTGCAGCACGTAGGCGGCGCCTGCGCGGTAGCCGGCCAGCGCCTGCGCGCTCAGCGCCAGCAGCAGCGGCCGGGCTGCTGCGCGGCGCGCCGGATCGAGCAGGTCGCCGACCTGCAGGCCGTGGGTCGCGAGCAGTTCGGCCGGCAGGTAGCAGCGGCCGTTCGCGAGGTCTTCGGCGGCGTCGCGCAGCACGTTCGTCAGCTGCAGCGCCTGGCCGTAGGCGATGCCCTGCGCGACCCTCGCGTCGCGCGGCCACGCCTGCAGCTCGGGCCGGTGGCGCATCGCGATGTCGGTCCAGAACTCGCCGACGCAGCCGGCCACCAGCCAGGTGTAGCGATCCAGCTCGGCGCGGGTCTGCAGCGGCACCGGCGCACCGGCACGGCCGTGTTCGAAGTGCTGCAGGTCGAAGCACATGCCGTCGGTCAGCGTCGTGACGACGCGGCGGATGTCGGCGACGTCGGCGGGCTGCTGGTGTCGTAGCAGGTCCAGCGCCTCGGGCAGCGCGGCCATCAGCGCGGCCTCACCGGCGTCGGCCGGGCTGCCGGCGTCGATCGCCTGCGTGGGCGAGGTGCCAGCAACCTGCTCGCGCCACGACAGCAACTGCGCGAGCCGCTGCGATGCCGGGCGGCCGGGCGTATCGGCGAGGGTGTCGGCCGCGCGGGCCAACAGGTAGGCCAGGCTGACCGGCGCGCGCAGGCCCGGCGGCAGCATGCGCAGGCTCAGGTAGAACGAACGGGAGACGCGCTTCAGCAGGTCGCCGAGCAGCGTGTCGGAGGAGACGGGCATAGGGCTGGCAATGTAGCCGCTCTTGCCCTCAGCCCGACGACTTGAACACCCCGAACAACCGCCCGATGCGTCCGGCAATGCCGCGCTCGCCGGACGACACCTTGATCAGCGGGCTGGTCGGCCGGTTGCCGAACGGGTCGCCGGTCTGCACGCCGCGCGTCACGGCGGTGCCGGCGCGTGCCGGAGCCGCTCGCACCACGGCGGCC
>NZ_JBFUFQ010000096.1:0-20967 GCF_056403355.1 Rhizobacter sp. P2_H3
ACTGGGCGCCCGCCGGCGTGCTGATGCGCGGCCGGCCGTCGGTGCTGCTGGTCGGCCAGCAGCATGGCGACGAGCCGGCCGGCGCCGAGGCGCTGATCGTGCTCGCGCGCGAGCTGGCCGGCGGCAGCCTGCAGGACCTGCTGGAGCGCATCAACGTCGTGGTCCTGCCGCGTGCCAACCCGGACGGCGCGCAGGCGCAGCGGCGCGTCACCGCGAGCGGCATCGACGCCAACCGCGACCACCTGCTGCTGCGCACGCCCGAGGCGCAGGCCCAGGCCCGGCTGGTGCGCGATTTCCAGCCGGTGCTGGTGGTCGATTCGCATGAGTACACGGTGGTCGGCCGCTTCCTCGAGAAGTTCGGCGCGGTGCAGCGCTTCGATGCGCTGGTGCAGTACGCGACCACCGCGAACCTGCCGGAGTTCATCACGAAGGCCTCGGAGGAATGGTTCCGCCAGCCGATGCTCGCGAGCCTGAAGCAGCAGGGGCTCAGCTCCGAGTGGTACTACACGACCTCGGTCGACGTGAACGACAAGAAGATCTCGATGGGCGGCACCCAGCCGGACACCGGCCGCAACGTCAACGGGCTGAAGAACGCCGTCAGCATCCTGATCGAGACGCGCGGCGTCGGCATCGGCCGGCTGCACCTGAAGCGACGCGTGCAGACGCACGTGGTCGCGATCGGCAGCTTCCTGCGCAGCGCGGCCGACCGCTCGGCCGACCTGGTGAAGCTGCGCCAGTACGTGGATGCCGACGTGGCCGCGAAGGCCTGCCAGGGTGAGGCGCTGGTCGAGGCTGGCCCGACGCCCAGCGAATACACGCTGCAGATGCTCGACCCGGCGACCGGTGCCGACAAGGCGCTGGTGGTGAACTGGGATTCGGCGCTCGAGCTGCAGCCGCTGAAGACCCGCCCGCGCCCCTGCGGCTACTGGCTGGCCGCCGACCAGGGCGACGCGGTGATGCGGCTGCGCACGCTGGGCGTGCGGGTCGAGCAGGTGGCTGCGATGGGCGTGATGCAGGGTGAGACCTATGCCGAGACCAGCCGCGAGAGCGGTGCACGCCAGGACGTGCGCGGCACCATCGCCGACGGCGGTGCGGTGGTGCATGCGCAGGTGCAGCTGAGGCCGTCGCTGATGGACGTGCCGATCGGCAGCTACTACGTGCCGCTGAGCCAGCCGCTCGCCAACCTGGTGATCGCGGCGCTGGAGCCGGACACGCAGAACAGCTTCTTCGCGAACGGCATCATCGGCAACGTGGCGAGCGAGGCACGCGTCACCGCGGTGCCGGGGGTGAAATTGAACGTGTTGCCGTGACGCCTCATCGGCGCTTGCTGCCGCCGAGCAAGCTGCCCAGCACGCCGCGGATCAGCTCGCGGCCGACGCTGGTGCCGATCGTGCGCACCGCTGATTTCGCCATCGTCTGCGCCAGCCCGTCGTGCTTGCCGCCGCGCGGGCCGGTGCTGCCGAACAGCACGTCGTTGAGCATGCCACCCCAGCCGCTGCCGGCTTCGGCGGGTGGCTGGCCGGCGGTCGGCGTGGGCATCGGGGTGGACGTGGATGTCGGTGAGGACGTCGACGACGGGGCAGGGCGCCCCGCATCGGCGCTCGCCACGCCGCGCCCCTTCAACTTCTCGTACGCCGACTCGCGGTCGACCGCCTTCTCGTAGACCCCGGCCACCAGCGAACTCGCGACCAGCGCTTTGCGCTGGTCGGACGTGATCGGCCCGATCTGGCTGCCCGGCGGCAGCACGAACACGCGCTGCGTGACGCTCGGCCGGCCCTTCTCGTCGAGCAGGCTGACCAGCGCTTCGCCGACCCCCAGCTCGGTGATCGCCGTCTCGATGTCGAGCCCCGGGTTCGCCCGCATCGTGCTCGCGGCCGACTTGACGGCCTTCTGGTCGCGCGGCGTGAAGGCGCGCAGGGCATGCTGCACCCGGTTGCCGAGCTGGGCCAGCACGCTGTCGGGGATGTCGAGCGGGTTCTGCGTCACGAAATAGACGCCGACGCCCTTGCTGCGCACCAGCCGCACGACGAGCTCGATGCGCTCGACCAGCGCCGCCGGCGCCTCCTTGAACAGCAGGTGCGCCTCGTCGAAGAAGAACACCAGCTTCGGCTGCTCCAGGTCGCCGACCTCGGGCAGTTGCTCGAACAGCTCGGACAGCATCCACAGCAGGAAGGTCGCGTACAGGCGCGGCGCGTTCATCAGCTTGTCGGCGCTCAGCACGTTGACCACGCCCTTGCCATCCACCGACTGCATGAAATCGGCAATGTTCAGCATCGGTTCGCCGAAGAACCTGTCGCCGCCCTGCTCGTCGATCTGCAGCAGCCCGCGCTGGATCGCGCCGACGCTGGCGGCGCTGACGTTGCCGTATTCGGTGGTGAACTGGCTCGCGTTCTCGCCGACGTGCTGCAGCATCGCGCGCAGGTCCTTCAGGTCGAGCAGCAGCAGCCCGTTGTCGTCGGCGATCTTGAACACCAGGTTCAGCACGCCGGCCTGCGTTTCATTCAGCGCCAGCATGCGCGCCAGCAGCAGCGGGCCCATGTCGCTGACGGTGGCGCGCACCGGGTGGCCCTGCTCGCCGAACACATCCCACAGCGTGGCGGGGCAGGCGGCCGACGCCGGGGCGTCGAGCCCACGTTCCTTCAGGATGGCGGCCAGCTTGTCGCCGACCTTGCCGGCCTGCGTGATGCCGGTCAGGTCGCCCTTCACGTCGGCCATGAACACCGGAACGCCCAGTTTGCTGAAGTTTTCGGCCAATGTCTGCAGCGTGATCGTCTTGCCGGTGCCGGTGGCGCCGGTGATCAGGCCATGGCGGTTGGCCAGCGCCGGCAGCAGGAAACACTCCGCCTTGTCGTGCTTGGCGATCAGGATCGGCTCGGCCATGGGAGTCTCCGGTGGGCGGACAAGTAAAATTGCAGTCTATCCAAGAACATTGCCCACCCGGCTGCCGGCGTGGGCCCTCAGAGGAGCCTTCATGGCCGGACATTCGAAATGGGCCAACATCCAGCACCGCAAGGGGCGTCAGGATGAAAAGCGCGGCAAGATCTGGACGCGCGTGATCCGCGAGATCATGGTCGCCGCACGCCAGGGCGGCGGCGACGTCAAGGAAAATCCGCGCCTGCGGCTGGCGGTCGAGAAGGCCAAGGCCGCCAACATGCCGGCCGACACCGTCAAGAAGAACATCGACAAGGCCACCGGCAACCTCGAGGGCGTCAGCTACGAGGAGATCCGCTACGAGGGCTACGGCATCGGCGGCGCCGCGGTGATCGTCGACTGCATGACCGACAACCGGGTGCGCACCGTCGCCGAGATCCGCCACGCCTTCAGCAAGTACGGCGGCAACCTCGGCACCGAGGGCTCGGTGGCCTTCCAGTTCAAGCACTGCGGCCAGTTCGTGTTCGCCCCCGGCACCAGCGAGGACAAGGTGATGGAAGTCGCCCTCGAGGCCGGTGCCGAGGACGTGGTGACCGACGACGACGGCGCGATCGARGTGCTGTGCGCGCCGCCCGATTTCGAGGCGGTCAAGGCGGCGCTCGAGGGCGCGGGGCTGAAGCCAGACGTGGCCGAGGTCACGATGCGCGCCGAGAACACCATCGAGCTGAGCGGCGAGGATGCGCAGCGCATGCAGAAGCTGCTCGACGTGATCGAAGACCTGGACGACACGCAGGATGTCTTCCACAACGCCGTTCTGGGCGAATGAGAGTGAACGCATGAAAGTTCTGGTGATCGGTTCGGGCGGGCGCGAGCACGCGATGGCCTGGAAGCTCGCGCAATCGTCGAAGGTGCAGGTGGTCTACGTCGCGCCGGGCAACGGGGGGACCGCGCTCGACGCGCGGCTGAAGAATGTCGCGATCACCGATGTCAAGGCGCTGGCCGACTTCGCGGTGGCCGAGAAGATCGCGCTGACGGTGGTCGGCCCCGAGGGGCCGCTCGCGGCCGGCGTGGTCGACGAGTTCCGCGCGCGCGGGCTGCGCGTGTTCGGCCCGACGCAGGCCGCCGCGCAGCTCGAGAGCTCGAAGGCCTTCGCGAAGGACTTCATGCAGCGCCACGGCATCCCGACCGCGCTGTACGCCACCTTCGACGACCCGAAGGCGGCGCATGCGCACGTCGACAAGCACGGCGCGCCGATCGTGATCAAGGCCGACGGCCTGGCGGCCGGCAAGGGCGTGGTGGTCGCGATGACGGCGGCCGAGGCGCATGAGGCGATCGACTGGATCCTCGGCGCAGGTGATGGCAAGAGCGGGGACAACCGTCTCGGCGTGCAGCACAACGCCGGCGTCGCGCGCGTCGTGATCGAGGAGTTCCTGCAGGGTGAGGAAGCCAGCTTCATCGTGATGTGCGACGGCAGGAACGTGTTGCCGCTCGCCACCAGCCAGGACCACAAGCGCCTGCAGGACGGCGATGTCGGCCCGAACACCGGCGGCATGGGCGCCTACTCGCCGGCACCGGTGGTCACGCCGAACGTGCATGCGACGGTGATGCACGAGATCATCCTGCCGACCATCGCCGGCATGGCGCGCGATGGCGTGCCGTTCACCGGTTTCCTGTATGCCGGGCTGATGATCGACGACGAAGGCGCGCCGAAGACGATCGAGTTCAACACGCGCCTGGGCGACCCGGAGACGCAGCCGATCATGATGCGGCTGAAGAGCGACCTGTTCGACGTGATGATGGCGGCCACCGACGGCACGCTCGACCAGGTCGAGCTGCAATGGGACCGCCGCGTAGCGCTCGGCGTCGTGATGGCGGCCGGCGGCTACCCGCTGAACCCGCGCAAGGGCGATGCGATCACCGGCCTGCCGGCCGAGCAGCCGGATGCGATGGTGTTCCATGCCGGCACCGCGCCCGACAAGGGCGGCGCCGTGACCGCGGGCGGGCGCGTGCTGTGCGTCACCGCGCTCGGCGACTCGACCAAGATGGCGCAGCAGCGCGCCTACGAAGCGCTGCAGGGCATCCACTTCGACGGCATGCAGTTCCGGCGCGACATCGGCCACCGGGCCATCAAGCGATGAGCGACACCGGCGCGGTCCGCGAGTACCTGCTCGGCCTGCAGTCGCGCATCATCGGCGCGATGGAGGCCGAAGGCGGCGATGCCTTCATCACCGACCACTGGGTGCGCGAGCCCGGCGGCAAGCTCGAGGGCGAAGGCCTCTCGCGGCTGGTGGAAGAGGGCCCGCTGCTCGAGCGCGGCGGCTGCAGCTTCTCGCACGTGAAGGGCAAGGTGCTGCCGCCGTCGGCCACGCAGCACCGGCCCGAGCTGGCCGGGGCGCCGTTCGAGGCGATGGGCGTCTCGCTCGTCTTCCACCCGCGCAACCCGTTCGTGCCGACCGTGCACATGAACGTGCGGATGCTGGCCGCACTGCCGGCCGGTGGCGCGCCGGTCACCTGGTTCGGCGGCGGCATGGACCTGACGCCGTACTACGGCTTCGAAGCCGATGCGCAGCATTTCCACCGCACCAACCGCGACGCGCTCGCGCCCTTCGGCGATGACAAGTACCCGCGCTTCAAGCAGTGGTGCGACGAGTATTTCTTCCTGAAGCACCGCAACGAGCCGCGCGGCATCGGCGGCGTGTTCTTCGACGATTTCTCCGAGCTCGGCTTCGAGCGCAGCTTCGAGATGCTGCGCGCGGTCGGCGATGCGTTCATCCCGGCCTACCTGCCGATCGTGCAGCGCCGCCAGGCACTTGCTTACGGAGAGCTCGAGCGCGATTTCCAGGCCTACCGGCGCGGCCGCTATGTCGAGTTCAACCTGGTGTTCGACCGTGGCACGCTGTTCGGGCTGCAGTCGGGCGGGCGCACCGAGTCGATCCTGATGTCGATGCCGCCGCTCGTGAAGTGGCGCTACAACTGGTCGCCCGCGGCCGGCACGCCGGAGGCGCGCCTGTACAGCGACTTCCTGCGACCGCGCCCCTGGGCCGAAGAGACCTTCCCTTGAAGCGCATTGCGCTGTTCGGAGGCAGCTTCGATCCGGTGCACGTGGCGCATGTGGCGCTGGCCCGTGTCGCGTTGTCGCAACTCGAGCTCGACGAATTGCGCTGGGTGCCGGCGGGTCGCCAATGGCAGAAACACCGTGACCTGACGCCCGCCGTGCACCGCGAGGCGATGGTGCGGCTGGCGATCGAAGGCGAGCCGCGCTTCACGCTCGAAGGCTGCGAGCTGCGCCGCAGCGGCGCGAGCTACACCTTCGACACCGTGCGCGAACTGCAGGCCGCCGAGCCGGGCGTCGAGTGGTTCCTGGTGATCGGCCAGGACCAGTACGCCGGGCTGCACAGCTGGGTGCGCTGGCAGGATCTGCTGCAACGCGTCACGCTGGCGGTCGCGAACCGGCCCGGCGTGACGATGGCGGCGAGCCGCGAGGTGCAGGCGCAGCCGCACCGGGCGGTGCCGCTGCCGATGATGGACGTGTCGTCGACCGACATCCGTGCCCGCGTGGCCCGGGGACTTGCGGTCGACGATCTGGTGCCCGCCCCCGTGGCGCGTTATATTGACCAATACGCCCTGTACACGGGCGAACTCAGGAGTTGAATGGACATCCGAAAACTGCAGCGCGCCATCGTCGATGGTCTGGAAGACGTGAAGGCACAGAACATCCTGGTCTTCAACACCGAGCATCTCTCGCCGCTCTTCGAGCGCGTGATCATCGCCTCGGGCACCTCGAACCGCCAGACCAAGGCCCTCGCAGCCAGCGTGCGTGATGCGGTGAAATCGGGCGGCTTCCCGGTGTTGCGCACCGAGGGCGAGGACAACGGCGAATGGATCATCGTCGACTGCGGCGCTGCCGTCGTCCACGTGATGCAACCGTCGATCCGCGAGTACTACCACCTCGAGGAGATCTGGGGCGACAAGCCCGTCAAGCTCAAGGTGGACACGGCGCCGGTCAGGCTCGTGAAGGCCGAGGAGCCGGTGGCGAAGAAGGCGCCGGCGAAGAAGGCCGCTTCGGGCAAGGCCCCCGCCAAGACGGCGGCCAGGTCGGCGCCCGCCAAGGCCCCGGCCAAGGCACCGGCCAGGAAGGCTGCGGCGAAGACCGTTGCGGCCCGGCCGGCCGCAGCCAAGAAGGCCCCGGCCCGCAAGGCGGCACCGGCCAAGACCGGCAGCGTCGTGACCCGCACGGTCGGCGTGAAGAGCGCTGCGCCGGCGAAGAAGGCGGCGGCCAAGGCGGCACCGGCCAAGGCACCGGCGAAGAAGGTTGCCGCCAAGACCGTTGCGGCCAGGCCGGTCGCGGCCAGGAAGGCCCCGGCAAAAACGGTTCCGGCGAAAGCGGCCCCGGCGAAGAAGGCTCCCGCCCGGAAAGCGCCGGCGAAGAAGACCGCCTCGCGCGCGTGAAGCTGTTGCTGGTCGCCGTCGGCCAGCGCCAGCCGGCCTGGGCCGAGACGGCCTATGACGACTTCGCGAAGCGCTTCCCGCCGGAGATGCGCCTCGAGCTGAAGGCCGTCAAGGCCGAGACCCGCGGCTCGCGCACCGCCGAGCAGATGATGGCGGCCGAGGCCGCCCGCATCGAGGCGGCGCTGCCGAAGGGCGTGCGCCGCGTCGTGCTCGACGAGCGCGGCGACCGGCTGACCAGCGTGCAGCTGGCCGCCCGCATGAAGGCCTGGCTGCCCGACGGGCGCGACGTCGCCTTCCTGGTCGGCGGCCCCGACGGGCTCGATGCCGGGCTGAAACGCAGCGCCGACGAGACGATGCGGCTGTCCGACCTGACGCTGCCGCATGCCTTCGCGCGCGTGCTGCTGGCCGAGGCGCTGTACCGGGCCTGGACGCTGACCGTGAACCACCCCTACCACCGCGAATAGCGGACCCGGATGCCCGACGCCCCGCTGCACGACTTCATCTACCTTGCGTCGCAGAGCCCGCGCCGCCGCCAGTTGCTCGACCAGGTGGGCGTGCGCCACGAGCTGCTGCTGCCCGATGCCGACGAAGATGCCGAGGCGCTCGAGGCCGAGCGGGCCGGCGAACTGCCGGCCGATTACGTCGAGCGCGTGACCCTCGCCAAGCTGGCCGCCGCGCGCAAGCGCCATGCGGCGCGCGGCCTGCCCGGCGCGCCGATCCTGTGCTCGGACACCACCGTCGCGGTGGGGCGCCGCATCCTCGGCAAACCGGCCGATGCCGACGACGCGCGCCGGGTGCTCGGGCTGCTGTCGGGCCGCACGCACCGCGTGCTGACGGCCGTCGCGCTGGCCCACGGCCGGCGGCGCGAGCTGCTCGTCAACGTCTCGCGCGTCGAGGTGGCGCTGCTGCCGCCGGCGTGGATCGAGGCCTACATCGCCAGCGGCGAGCCGTTCGGCAAGGCCGGCTCGTACGCGATCCAGAGCGCGATGGCGGGCTGGATCCGCCGGATCGACGGCAGTCACTCCGGTATCATGGGTTTGCCCCTGTACGAAACGGCCCAACTGCTGAGACAAGCGCGCGTCAGGTTCTGACGCCGCCGCCACAACAAGAGCGCCCATGCAAGACATCCTCATCAACTGGGCACCCCAAGAGACCCGTGTCGCGATCGTCGAGAACGGCGCGGTGCAGGAACTCCACCTCGAACGCACGCTCGAGCGCGGCCTCGTCGGCAACATCTACGCCGGCCGCGTGGCCCGCGTGCTGCCGGGCATGCAGTCGGCCTTCATCGACATCGGGCTGGAGCGCGCCGCCTTCCTGCACGTGGCCGACGTGCACGTGGTCGGCAGCGGCCCGCGCAACGACCATGCGCCCGGCGCCGCGCCGCCGCCGCCGATCGAGCGGCTGGTGTTCGAGGGCCAGACGCTGACGGTGCAGGTCATCAAGGACCCGATCGGCACCAAGGGCGCGCGGCTGTCCACGCAGATCAGCATCGCCGGGCGCATGCTGGTGTTCCTGCCGCAGGACGACCACATCGGCATCTCGCAGAAGATCGGCTCGCACGAGCTGCGAGACCAGCTGCGCACCCGCATGAACCAGCTGACCGGCAAGACCGAGGACGGCCAGCCGCCGGCCACCGCGTATGCGGGCGGCGGCTTCATCCTGCGCACCAATGCCGAGGACGCGACCGACACCGAGCTGGGCGACGACATCGCCTACCTGCGCAAGACCTGGGGCGCGATCCGCGAGCGCAGCTTCAAGTCGCCGCCGGGCACGCTGCTGCACCAGGACCTGAGCCTGGTCGAGCGCGTGCTGCGCGACCTGGTGAACGACGCGACGCAGTCGATCCGCATCGATTCGCTGATGCAGCACGAGCAGCTGGTGGCGTTCGGCGCCGAGTACACGCCGGGCTCGGTCGGCAAGCTGCAGCACTACAAGGGCGAGCGGCCGATCTTCGACCTGTACAACATCGACGAGGAGATCGCGAAGGCGCTGGCGCGGCGCGTCGACCTGAAGTCGGGCGGCTACCTGATCATCGACCAGACCGAGGCGCTGACGACGATCGACGTCAACACCGGCGGCTACGTCGGCGCGCGCAACTTCGACGACACGATCTTCAAGACCAACCTCGAGGCCGCGCAGGCCATTGCGCGCCAGCTGCGGCTGCGCAACCTGGGCGGCATCATCATCATCGACTTCATCGACATGGCGCGCGAGGAGCACCAGGGCACGGTGCTCGGCGAGCTGCGCAAGCAGCTGGCGCGCGACCGCACCAAGATCACGGTGAGCGGCTTCACGCAGCTGGGGCTGGTCGAGATGACGCGCAAGCGCACGCGCGAATCGCTGGCGCACATGCTGTGCGAGCCGTGCCCCACCTGCGGCGGCAAGGGCCAGGTGAAGACGCCGCGCAGCGTCTGCTACGACATCCTGCGCGAGATCCTGCGCGAGGCGCGCCAGTTCAACCCGAAGGAGTTCCGCGTGATCGCGGCGCCTGCGGTGGTCGAGATGCTGCTCGACGAAGAGAGCCAGCACCTGGCGGGGCTGAGCGACTTCATCGGCAAGCCGATCTCGCTGCAGGCCGAGGCCGCCGGCTCGCCGGAGGCGTATGACATCGTGCTGATGTAGCGGCTGCGGGGGCGAGGCCTACTTGACCGCCTCGAATTCCCACAGCAGGTGCGCCTTGCGGTGCTCGTTGTTGCCGAGGTCCTTGCCGCGCAACCGCCGCACGCCGTCGCGCACCGCATAGGCGATCCAGCGCAGCGGTTCGCGGCGCTTGCGCCGCTGGCGTTCCAGCGCCTCGCGTTCGGCGGCTTTCTCCGGCCCGGTGAAATCCAGGTTGTGGTGCCGAACCCATTGCGCGCGCACCAGCCGGAAGCGGCCTTCGAAGCCGTAGATGCGGCCGAAGGGCGTCTCGCCGCAGAAGTACTCATGCGTGCGGTCGGTGATGATGTTGACGTGCGTCGGGTCCTGGAACGCCTCCGGTTGCGGGTAGGCCGGCGTCACCGCATACAGCCGGCCGCCCGGCGCCAGCACGCGCCAGATCTCGTTCATCAGCGAGATGAACGGCAGGATCGTGCGGCGTTCGTCGGGCACCGCCAGCACGCGCGGGATGTGCTCGATGAAATCGAAGGCCGAGACCGAGCCGAACATGCCGTCCGGATAGGGAATCGGGTCGAGCGCCAGATTGGCTTCCCGCGATTCGAAATCGGGTGTCGGCGGCAATGCGCGGATGTCGACGCCGAACAGCCGCTGTTGCCGGTAGGGATTGCGCGGGAACTTGCCGCAACCCAGGTCGAGGTGGGTGTCCGGCAGGCCACCGGGCAGAGTCGGCAGGACTTTGGAATCGTGGGTCATGGCATGTTTTCGGCGGGCGTGTGGGTGAGCTCGGCAATGATGTCCAGCATCTGCGTGCCCCGGTGTGTATCGGGTTCGAGGTAGGTGCCCTCCGCCCATTCGTTCCACGCGTTGAAGAACACGAAGGGTTGCTCGGCCCTGCGCGCCTTGGCCAATTGTGCGGCGAGGCCATTGCGGAACGCCTCCGGGCTGAAGTTGCGCAGCACCAAGCCGCGCTTGCCGCGCCGCGGGCTGTTGTCCCAGTCGGCGAAGGCCCCCGGATACACGCGAGGGCGTGAGGGGCGGCGACTGATCAGTTGCCACAGCAGCCGGTAGTCGTGGGAATCGAGGCGGTGCGGGCGTGCATCGGGCTGAAACCAGCGGCGCACCTTGGCCATCTGGCGGGTGACCTTGTGGCGCAGCCGGTACCAACGCGGCTGATCGTGCCTGAGCGTGTACATCGGCTCGAACTCCACCGCCGCATCGGCCAGGTCCAGGCGCGTGTCGGCGTCGAAGATGGTCAGCATCGAGACGAGGTGCAGGCCAGGCAGGCCCGCCTCGATCGCGAGAACTCGCCAGCGCGCGAACATCGGCTCGAGCACGGGAATGCTCCCGCAGCGGTAGACCAGCAGCATCGGCTGGCCGTCGACGCGGATGTAGCGCGGGTCGAGGAAGGCGCGCAGAAGGTAGGCGAAGTGCTTGTCCCAGTCGGCCTCGTTGCCGTAGTCCTGGGGCATCAGCACATCGCGCTCACCGCCGTCCCAGGCCCGGGTCCAGGGCTCGTTGGCCCAGGCGAGGCAGAACGGGAAGTCCGGGCCGCCGTCCTCGAGCAGCGCGAGGATCGGGCGCTGCAGCAGCTGCTTGCCGTTGAACCAGTAGTGGTAGTAACAGAAGCCGTGCACGCCGTGGCGGCGCGCCAGGTCGGCCTGCCATTCTCGCGTTTCGCGCTGCATCATGTCGTAGTAGCGGTCGGCGGCCGGCACGCGCGGCTGGAGGTGCCCGCGGTACAGCGGTTCCGCGCGGCGCACGTTGGTCCATTCGGTGAAGCCCTGGCCCCACCAGCGGTTGTTCTCTTCGACCTCGTGGAACTGTGGCAAGTGGAATGCGATGATCTTCGGCTCGGACATGGGATGGCGAAAGACTTCCGTCTTTGTGACTCCAGATGTCGAAGTCTAGTGGGCTTGCCGCACCACCCCTGCACAGCCATTCATCCGCATTAAGGATGGCCTGCAGCAGCGACAATCCGCCGACAATCCGCACCAGCCCGTTGATTCCGCCGACATGACCTCCTTGAGCCTTCCGCAGGTGACCCTGTGCTGCGTCGACTCGACCCCGCGACTGGATTGGTCGCTGAAGGCATTGCAGCATTGCCTGACGCAGGTTTCGTTCGGTGACGCGTTCCTCTGCACCGATCGCGCGTCGCTGGCCGGCCGCGCGCTGCCCGATGGCGTGCGCTGGGTCGAGATCCACCCGCTCGACAGCATCGAGGCCTATTCCGACTTCATGATCAAGGGGCTGGCGCCGCACCTGCGCACCAGCCACCTGCTGGTCGTGCAATGGGACGGCTACGTGCTGAACCCGGCCGCCTGGCGCGAAGAGTTCCTGTCGGTCGACTACATCGGTGCGCCGTGGAACCACATCCCCGAGCCCTGGAAGGTCGGCAACGGTGGCTTTTCGCTGCGTTCCGCCGCGTTGCTGCAGGCCCTGCAGGACCCGGCGATCCGCCCCGAGCATCCCGAAGACCTCTGCATCTGCAAGACGAACCGGCCGGCGCTCGAGGCGAAGGGCCTGCGCTTCGCGCCGCTGGGGATGGCCGGGCGCTTCGCGGTCGAGGACGGCCCGCTGTCGGCCGAGGTGTTCGGATTCCACGGCCCCTACCACCTGCCTTCGCTGCTGCCACCGGCCGAGGTGCTGGCCTTCGTCGAGTCGCTGTCGACGGGCGCGCTGCGGGCCCACTACTTCGGCAGCCTGCTGCGCGAGCTGGTGCACGGCGCGCGGCGCAACCCCGCGTTGCGGCCGGCACTGGCCGCGTTCCAGCAGCTGGTGCTGCGCGCGATCGACGAATTGGACGACGCGGCGAGCCTGTCGTCGCAGGCGCTCGGCATGCTGAAGGCGCTGATCCGCCACGGCCCGCACGCCTGCGCCGCGCGGTTGCTGGCGCGTCGCCGCGCTGCCTCGGGCCGGCGCTTCGGCGAGCCGAAACTGTGGCTGCGATTGCAATTCAACGCACTGCGCGCGGGAGTGCAGGCCCGATGACGGCCGGGCCGGACTGGCTCGTGCGCTATGCGGGCGCCACCTGGACGCCGCCGTTCCCGCAGGCGCTGCCGTCCAACGCGCAGGCCTTCGCGGCAACGGCGTCGCCCTGGAAGGCGGCACGCCGCCGTGCGTTGCGCGAGCTGAACCTGGCGTGGCACGGCCAGGGCCCGCTGCTGCAGCCACGCATCGACACCGCCCGGCACCGCCGCGTGCTGTGGATCCACCAGGGCACGCCGCAGGTCGGCGATTCGCTGATGGACCTCGCGGCGCGGGTGCTGCTGCAGGGTCGCGTCGCGCGGCTGGACCTGCTGACCGATGCGCACCTGCTGCCGCTGTACCGCAGCGATGCGGTGTTCTCGAACGTCGCCGCGTCGGCACGCGAGCTGCCGGCCGACGGCTACGACCTGGTGCTGCTGCACAGCATGGCCTCGCGCTCGGTGCGCGACAAGCTGCGGCACTTCCGCCGCGTGCCGTTCGTGCATCTGCAGGGCTGCTACACCGGCCCCGAGTTCAACCGCACGCTGTTCGGCTTCTACCGGCTGGCGCAGTTGATGGACCTGCCGGGTGCGGTGCTCGAGGCGGTGGCGCGCCCGACGATGCAGACCTCGCTGGCCGAGCAGGCCGCGATCGCCGCGCTGGCGATCCCGTCCGGCGCGATCGCGGTCGCGCTCGGCGGCGTGCGCGACTGGCGCACCTACACCCGCTGGATCGAGGTGCTGCGCGGCCTGGCCGCGACCGGCCGGGTGCCGCACATCGTGCTGATCGGCGCCGACAACGGCCTGGCGATGCGCGATGCGATCGTCGCCGCCGAGATCGGCCTGCCGCTGATCGACCGCGTCGCTCGCCACAGCCTCGGCGAGGTGCAGGCGCTGATCGACCGCTGCGCGCTCGCGCTGTGCGCCGACGGCGGCCTGCTGCACGTCGCCCACACGACCGGCACGCCGGCGGTCGCGCTGTTCGCCGGCGAGATCCTGCCGGCCTACCGCGTCACGTCGGCCAACCGCACGACGAGCCTGCACGGCCCCCGGCAGGTCGACGACATCGACCCGGAGGCGGTGCTGGCCGCGGCGCTGTCGTGGCTCAACGCGGCGCCGCGCTGAGGGGCGTGCCGAGCAGGCGCCGGTAGATCGCGAGGTAGGCCTCGGCCGCGCGGTCCCAGCGGAACTGCGCGGCATGGGCACGGATCGCCAGGCCCTCGCGCAGCAGGCGCGGCGTCTCGGCCTCGATCGTGCGGCGCATCGCCTGCGGCTCGAAGCTGTCGAAGTAGCCGGCATGCGCGCCGCCGACCTCCGGCAGGCTGGTCAGCCGCGACAGGAACACCGGCTTGCCGAAGTGCATCGCCTCCAGCGGCGGCAGGCCGAAGCCCTCGGTCAGCGACGGGAACACGAAGGCCTGGCAGTGCGCGTAGAGCCAGGTCTTCTGCGCGTCGCTCACCTCCTGCACCACCGTCACGTTCGCAAGCCCGCGCTCGCGCACCTGCGCGGCCAGCCGGTCCGAATCGCCGGTGCGCGGCCCGGCCAGCACCAGCGCCTGCTGCGGCCACAGCGCGGCCATCTCGACCAGGCTCTGCGGGTTCTTCGACGCCGCCATGCGGCTCAGGTGCAGCAGGTAGCGGCCCGGCACGATGCCGGGCACGGCCTCCTGCGCGTGGGGGTTCAGGTCGCGCGCGCCGTTCGGGATCACCGTGACCGGGCCGGTCCAGCCGAGGTGGCGGCGGATGTCGCCTTCAACGTGGCGCGTCAGCGTGGTCACTTCGTCGAAGTGGCGCAGCCGGCGGCGCAGCTTGTCGAGCGCCTTGCGGGCCTGCGGCTCGGCGTCGTGGTAGACCGGGTTCAGGTCGTGGATGGTCAGCAGCGAATGCCGCGTGCCGACCGGCGGGATGATGCGGCCGAGCTGGTTGAGGCTGTGCCACACGTCGAAGCGCCGCAGGCCTTGCCAATGCAAGTAGCCCTGCAGCCTGCTCGTGGCCAGGTAGCCGACCTGGTCGCCGAAGCGGCCATGCCAGCGTGCCGGCATGTGCAGGTGGAAGTGCACGCCGTGCTGTTCGCGCCAGGCCGGCGCGACGCGCGCGACGTGCTCGCAGACCTGCGTCGAGAACTCGCCGAGCCCGTCGCTCAGCGAGCCGAGCATGCCGAGGCTGATGCCGACGCGCCGTGCGGGGGCTCGCATCACGCGATCAGCTGGTAGTGCTTGCGGCTCAGGTCGACGCCGAGCAGCCGCTCGACGCGCATCGACCAGCGGTGCTTGCGCTCGCGGCTCGTCAGCACGTGCGCCGGATCGGGCGCGAAGTGCTGCTCGGCCTCGTCGCGCAGCCAGTCGGCCATCAGCGCCGGGTGCGTGCCGGCGTAGGGCACCAGCGACTGCGGGTCGATGTTGCCGTAGTGCACCGTCGGCGCGCCATGCGACCAGTACTTGCTCACCTGGTCGAGCTTGGCCTGCATGTAGTCGGTGCGGCGCACGTGGCCGTAGTGGTAGATGTGCGCGTTCGCCAACGCGGCGTTCGGGTGGCGGCCGCGGCGGTGCCGGTCCATCACCACCCAGAACTGGCCGTCGGGTGCGTAGCTGCGGATCGTGTTGCGGATCAGCCGGCACTCGCGCCGGTACCAGGCCGGGCTGATCGCGAGCCAGTGCGGCGAGCCGTAGAAGTGCAGGTAGTCGAACACCAGCGCCTCGATGCGGCGGTCGGCATGGTGGCGCTCGACCGACGCGCGGATCGCCGCCAGCTCGCCCTCGTGCAGCACCTCGTCGCCCTCGAGGTAGAAGGCCCAGTCGCCGGTGCAGGCGAACTGCGCGATCATCTTCTGCTGCGCATAGACGAAGCCGCGCGACTCCATGCGCTCGTTCCACACGGTGTCGATCAGCCGGATCTTCGGGTCGCCGATCGCCAGCAGCCGTTCGCGGGTGTCGTCCTCGCCGCGGCCGACCGCGACCACGAACTCGTCGACCAGCGGCAGCAGCGAGCGCACCGAGGCCTCGAACGGGAAGCCGAGCTTGACGCCGTTGCGCAGGAACGTGAACCCGCTGATGGAGGCCGAAGCAGCAGCCGTCATAGCGTGTGCGACGCGAGCCGTGCCACCTCGGTCGCGCTCCACTTCTTCTCCATCGGGATCAGGCGCGCGGCGTCGGCGAAGGCCGGCGGGCGCGCGCGCAGCGTCACGCGGATGTAGTGGTGCACGAACACGTCGAGCGCGATGTGCAGCGGGCGGATGTCGCCGACCTCGACAGCGCGCTTCTTGGCCCGCAGGAACAGGTCGGCATCGGCGGCCTGGATGCGCTCGTCCCACAGCCCGATGCGGTCGATCGCGCGCCGGTTCATCAGCACCGAGTTGCCGACATAGCCCTCGATCACCAGGCCCTCGAACTGCTCGGCGCGCTCGCGGCAGAAGCGGTCCCAGTCGCCGTACATCCAGCGGTGCGACATGCCGAGCCAGGGCTGCTTGGCGCCGAAGAAGCGCACCGGCAGCGAGGCGCGCTTCCAGCGCCGGCGCAGCGCGTGCGTGGCCTCGGGCGTCTCGACGCGCTCGATGCCGCACACCGTCAGCGCGTCGAGCCCGTGCAGCTCGGCGTTGGCGATCAGCCGCGTGTCCCAGTCGGGCGGCACGACGATGTCGTTGTTCAGGAACGCGAGCCAGTCGCCCTGCGCGACCGCGATGCCCTGGTTCTGCGTGTACGGGTAGGAGAAATTCTGCGTGTTGCGGATCACCTTGGCACCGACCGACTCGAAGAACTCGGCCGAGCCGTCGGTCGACGCGTTGTCGATGATGATCAGCTCCGACGGCAGCCGGGTACAGCGCTGCAGGTGCTCGACGAACCAGCGGTTCATCTCCAGCTGGTTGTGGACGGCGGTGATGATGCTCAGTCGGGTCATCCTCGGCTCTCCGATGGCGCGGCGTGGGGGGTGCGGAATTGCAGCGAATGCAGGTGGGCGAACAGGCCGCCCTGCGCGAGCAGCTCGGCATGCGTGCCCTGCTCGACGACGCGGCCGGCTTCGAGCACCAGCACTCGGTCGGCGGCCTTGATGGTCGACAGCCGGTGCGCGATCACGAGGCTGGTGCGGCCCTTCATCAGCCGGTCCAGCGCCTCCTGCACCAGGCGCTCGGATTCGGAATCGAGCGCCGACGTGGCCTCGTCGAGGATCAGGATCGGCGCGTCCTTGTAGATGGCGCGCGCGATCGCGAGCCGTTGCCGCTGGCCGCCCGACAGCTGGTTGCCGTTGTGGCCGATCAGCGTGTCCAGGCCCTGCGGCATCTCGTCGACGAACTTCAGCAGGTTGGCCGCGCGCAGTGCCTCGCGCACGCGGGCGGTATCGATGCGGCGAGCATCGTGCGCTCCGGTGTCGCCGAGCGCCACGTTGGCCGCCACGGTGTCGTTGAACAGCACCACGTCCTGGCTGACCAGCGCGAACTGGCGGCGCAGCGCCGCCACGTCCCACTCGCGCATCGGCCGGTCGTCGAGCAGCAGCTCGCCGTCGCTCGGCTCCAGGAAGCGCGGCAGCAGGTTCACCAGCGTCGTCTTGCCGGCGCCCGACGGCCCGACCAGCGCCACCGTCTCGCCGACGTTCAACCGCAGGTTCACGTCGTCCAGCGCCGGCGCCTGGTCGGTCTTGTAGCGCAGGCCGACATGGCGCATCTCGACGCGGCCCTGGGCGCGCCCGGGGTCGAAGCCGCCACCTTCCTCGACCGGCGCATCGGTGATCAGCGCGACGCCGCGCTCCAGCGCGGCCAGCCCGCGGGTGATCGGCCCGGCCACCTCGGACAGGTGCTTGATCGGCGCCAGCAGCATCAGCATGCAGGTGATGAACGCGGCGAAGCTGCCGGCCGTGCCGCCGTAGTGGGTGCTCTGCCAGAGGGCCGCGACGATCACCGCCGACAGGCCGCAGGCGGCGATCATCTGCGTCACCGGCGTCATCGTCGCGGCCGCCATCGTCGACTTGATCGCGAGCCGGCGCAGCGTGTCGCTGAGGGCGCGGAAGCGGCCGGCCTGGCCGGCCTCGGCGCCGTGCAGGCGGACGATGCGCCAGGCGAGCACGTTCTCCTCGACCACGTAGGCGAGCTGGTCGGTGGCCTGCTGGCCTTCGACCGTCAGCCGGTGCAGCCGCTTGCTGAGGATGCGCATCACGAAGGCGACCGCCGGCACCAGCACGCCGACGAACAGCGTCAGCTGCCAGTTCATCCACAGCAGGTAGGCCATCAGCGCGACCAGCGTGGCCGAGTCGCGCACCAGCGTCATCACCGAGCCGACCAGCAGGCCCGCGCCGGCCTGCACCTCGTAGGTGAGCGTGTTGGTCAGGCTGCTGGCGGTGTTGTGGCTGAACAGCGTCGGCTGCACCGTCATCAGCCGCTGGAACATCGCGGTGCGCAAGGCCTGGGTGCCGCGGTTGGCCGACCAGGCCAGGCCGTACTGCGCGATCAGCCCGGCGACGCCGCGGATGAAGAACAGCCCGATGATCGCGACCGGCACCATCCACAGCGGAATGCCGTCGGCGGTGAAGCCCTTGTCGAGCAGCGGCTTCATCAGCGCCGGCATCACCGGCTCGGTCAGCGCGCCGATGATCGAGCCGACGATCATCAGGACGAAGCCCTTGCCGCTGTCGGCGAAATACGGGGCCAGGCGCTTCAGGCGCTCTTTCAGGGGCGGGGTGGGGGTGCTCATTCCGGGCGCATTATCGTTCGCCGGCACTGCCTACAATCCCCGCACCTCCAAGCTGCATGCGCCTGTCGCCTTCCATGTCCGTTCCCAACCTGTCGGTCATCGTCATCACCCGCAACGAAGGCCACCAGATCTCGGACTGCCTGAAGAGCGTCGCGTTCGCCGACGAGTGGATCGTCGTCGACGCCGGCAGCACCGACGACACCCGCGAGCAGGCCGCGGCGCTCGGCGCCCGCGTGACCCGTACCGACGACTGGCCGGGTTTCGGCCGGCAGAAGAACCGGGCGCTGGACCTGGCGCAAGGGCGCTGGGTGCTGAGCCTGGATGCCGACGAGCGGGTCAGCGAAGCGCTGGCGGCGGCGATCCGGGCCGCCGTGGCGCCCGGCGCGGCCCCTGGGGAGGTCCCCACCGAGGGCCCCGCCGGCTACCAGTTGTCACGCCTGTCGCGTTTTTGCGGACAGTGGATGCGCCATGGCGACTGGTACCCTGACCGGGTCACGCGGCTGTTCCTGCGCGGGCGCGCGCGCTTCACCGACGACCTGGTGCACGAGCGGCTGGACGTGCAGGGGCCGGTCGGGCGCCTGCCCGGCGACCTGCTGCACGAGACCATGCCGACGCTGCACGACGCGCTGGACAAGATGAACCGCTACAGCAGCGGCCGCGCCCTCGACAAGGTGCGCGCCGGCCGCCGCGGCGGCCTGGGTACGGCGCTTGCCCATGGCGTCTGGGCGTTCCTGCGGGCCTACCTGCTGCGCCGCGGCTTCCTCGACGGGCGGCTCGGTTTCGTGCTGGCGGTCTACAACGCCGAAGGCACCTATTACCGATACCTGAAAATGGCGTTCGCGGACGCTGCCGGAACCAAGACCACAATTTGAGATCAGGACACTGGATGCTGAACCGACGTCACTTCTCCGTTGCCTCCGGACTCGCCCTCGGCGGGGCGGCCCTTTCCACGACCGTCACCCCGGCCTTGGCGCAGTTCCGCGTCGAGATCGCCGGCGTCGGTGCCACGCAGGTGCCGATCGCGATCGCGAAATTCCGCGACGAGGACAAGACCACGCAGGCCCTGTCGGCCATCATCCGGGCCGACCTGGAGCGCGCCGGCGTGTTCCGCGGCGTCGACACCAGCGTCGCGATCGACGAGAACGCGCAGCCGGCGATGGGCGAATGGCGCTCCCGCGGCGCCGACGCGCTGGTGGCCGGCTCGGTCACGCGGCTGGCCGACGGCCGCTTCGACGTGCGCTTCAAGCTCTGGGACATCGTCAAGGGCCAGGAGCTCGGCGGCCAGAGCAATGCCGTGCAGCCGGCCGACCTGCGGCTGGCCGCGCACCGCATCGCCGACTACGTCTACGAGAAGCTGACCGGTGACAAGGGCGTGTTCTCGACGCGCATCGCTTACGTCACCCGCACCGGCAGCCGCTACGCGCTGCGCATCGCCGACGCCGACGGCGAAGGCGGGCAGGTCGCGCTGAACAGCCCCGAGCCGATCATCTCGCCGGCCTGGGCGCCGAACGGCCAGGAACTGGCCTACGTGTCGTTCGAGAAGCAGAAGGCCATCGTCTACGTGCAGAGCGTCGCCACCGGCGAGCGCCGCGTGATCGCCAACTTCCGCGGCTCGAACAGCGCACCGGCCTGGTCGCCCGATTCGCAGTCGCTGGCCGTCACGCTGAGCCGCGACGGCATCTCGCAGCTCTACCTGATGGGCCGCAACGGCGGCGAACCGAAGCGCATCACCACCAGCCAGGCGATCGACACCGAGCCGGTGTTCACGCCCGACGGCCGCACGCTGTACTTCGTCAGCGACCGCGGGGGCGGCCCGCAGGTGTACCGCACGGCGCTGGCCGGCGGGGCGGTCGAGCGCGTCACCTTTTCGGGCAGCTACAACATCAGCCCGTCGCTCAGTCCCGACGGGCGCAACCTCGCCTACATTTCCCGCCAGGGCAACGCCTTCCGGCTGTACCTGATGGACCTGACCAACCCGGGCGCGACGCCGCTGGCCTTGAGCGACACCAGCGACGACGAGAGCCCGAGTTTTGCGCCGAACGGCCGGTTGATCATCTACGCATCGCGCGCGCAAGGGCGCGACGTGCTGATGACCACGACGCTGGACGGCAAGATCAAGGCGAAGCTGGTGTCGACAGCCGCCGATGTCCGCGAGCCCATGTGGGGCCCGTACGGCCGCTGACGAAGCGGCCGGCGCATCTTTTCTCGACGACAACATGACCAGGAGTCTCCAATGAAAGCAACTCGTCTCACCCTTCTCGCTGCCCTGACCTCGGCCGTCCTGGCAGGCTGCGCTTCCGGCGTCAAGCTCGACGACAAGCCGGCCCCGGTGGAAAACCGCTCGACCGGCGGCACCTCGGCCAACAGCGGCGCGAACAACGCCGGCACGTCGCAGTCGCAGGTCGCGAG